>DASQWB010000142.1:0-19225 GCA_035640455.1 Gaiellaceae bacterium
GGCGGAGAGGCGCTTGCGCCCCTTCGCACGGCGCCGCTTGAGGATCGCGCGCCCCGCGCGAGTCGCCATGCGTGCACGGAAGCCGTGCCGGCGCTTCCGGCGGCGTACGTTCGGCTGATAGGTCCGCTTCACGGGTGAGGAGTCGCGCGAGGTCGGTCGGAGGCCAGGCGGGAGCCGCCAGTATAGACGAGCCCTTCCGCGCACCGTTGTCCACACCGGCCCGGGTAGCGGGCCCGCTGCGGCTGCGACGATTGCGTCGAGACTGCACCGATTTCTCCACACCTGTGGATCAGGCTGGGGTTCGACGAAAACCCTGCAAAGAGCGGGCTTTTTCGTTACGCCACCTCGTTGTCCCCGGCCGGGGCCCATTGGTATGCTCGGCCTCCCGGCGGCGAGTGAAGGAGAGGGTCCCGGCGAGTGAGTCGCCAAGTCGAGCTGACTGCGCAGAGCCTGTGGTCAGAAGTAGCCGGTCGGCTCAAAGGGGCGCTCAACGACACCACGTACCGGACGTGGTTCGCCGAGGCTGAGGGCGTCGAGCTCACCGACGACACCCTCGCCATCTCGGTCCCAAACGACTTCACGCGCGAGTGGATCGAGGGGCACTTCCTCGGGTTGATCGGCGCCGCCGCCCGCGACGCGACCGGGCAGGAGCGCCGCATCCGGCTCACCGTCGCCGACCACCCACGCGAGACCGTCGCCACCTCGTCGGCGGAGCCGCGGCGCAAGCACGGCGACGGCGGCCTCAACCCGAAGTACACCTTCGACTCGTTCGTGATCGGCTCCTCGAACCGCTTCGCGCACGCGGCCGCCCTCGCCGTCGCCGAGGCGCCGGCGCAGGCCTACAACCCACTCTTCATCTACGGCGGCACCGGGCTCGGCAAAACGCACCTGATGCAGGCGATCGCGCAGTACGTCGGCGAGCACTCGAGCGAGCTCTCCGTCCGCTACGTGACAAGCGAGACGTTCATGAACGACTTCATCAACTCGCTCCGCGACAAGCGGATCGAGGGCTTCAAGCAGCGCTACCGCACCTACGACCTGCTGCTCGTCGACGACATCCAGTTCTTCGAGCACAAGGAGCGGATCCAGGAGGAGTTCTTCCACACCTTCAACTCGCTCTACGAGGCCGGCAGCCAGATCGTCATCTCCTCCGACCGGCCGCCACGGGAGATCTCGACGCTCGAGGAGCGGCTGCGTTCGCGGTTCGAGTGGGGCCTCATCACCGACATCCAGCCGCCCGACCTCGAGACGCGGATCGCGATCCTGCGCAAGAAGGTCGCAGCCGACGGGATCGAGGTCGCCGACCCGCAGGTCCTCACCTTCGTCGCCGGCCGCATCTCGACGAACATCCGCGAGCTCGAGGGCGCGCTCACGCGTGTCGTCGCGTTCTCGTCGCTCACGGGCCGCCCAATGAGCGTCGAGCTGGCCCAGGACGTCCTCTGCGACGTCTTCCCTCAGGGGGAGGCAGCCGAGGTCTCGATCAAGCGCATCCAGGAACTTGTGTCGGAGCGCTTCAGCCTCACGCTCGACGAGCTCACCGGCGACAAGCGCTCGCAGAACATCGTCTATCCGCGCCAGGTCGCGATGTACCTCTCGCGCGAGCTCACCGACTCGTCGCTCCCGAAGATCGGCAAGGAGTTCGGCGGCCGCGACCACACCACGGTCATTCATGCCACTTCGAAGATCGCGCGCCTCATCCGCGAGGACCGCTCTGTGTACAACCTCGTGCAGGAGTTGACCGCAAGGGTCAAACAAGTCCGATGAGGTGTGGAGCGAGCGACGGCCGTCCGAGCAGCGTGTTCGCGACTCCAATTCGCCCCCAGGACCCGTCCACCGCGCCCCGCCACTCCTGGAGCGACAGCAGCACGTCTTCCCCGTCGTCCACACTCCCTACGTACTACGACGAGGAGTTCTTTCTTACATGATTGAGACAGACGTGATGGTGGGCTCGGGCATGAAGATCGTCTGCTCGCGGGACGAGCTCGGGGCAAAGCTCGCGGTGGTCGCTCGCGCGGTGTCGACGCGAACGACGGTGCAGATCCTGTCGGGGATCCTGTTGCGCGCCGAGGCCGGAGAGCTACACGTGGCTGCGACCGACATGGAGCTCTCGGTCCGCACGTCGCTCGATGCGCAGGTGGAAGGCGAGGGGGCAGTCGTTGTCCCCGGCCGTCTGCTGCTCGAGATCGCGCGCGGGCTTCCGGAGAGCGAGGTCGCGATCGAGCACCGTGAGGACGAAGGGCTGGTGCGAATCACGTGCGGTCCGTCCGAGTACCGACTGAACACGTACAGCGCGGCCGACTTTCCGCGCCTGCCGACGGCGGAGGGCGTCCAACTCCACGACGTCGACCGACCGCGGCTCCTCGAAGCGGTGACGCGCGTGCAGCGCTCGGCATCGCGTGACGAGTCGCGGCCGGTCCTGACCGGGATCCTGCTTCGCTTCGAGGCCGGCCGGATCGTCGCTGCGGCGACCGACTCCTACCGGCTCTCCGTTCGCGAGACGGCTGCCGAAGGCGACCTGCCGGAGCTCGAGGCGATCATCCCGGCTCGCGCGCTCGTCGAGCTCTCGCGGATCGCGATCGGCGAGGGCGACCTCGAGCTCGGGATCCACGAGAACCAGGTGCTCTTCGGCACCGACGGCGTCTGGCTCGCGACGCGCCGCATCGACGGTCAGTTTCCGAACTACAAGCAGCTGCTGCCGGAGGGCTTCGAGCACGAGCTGAAACTGCCGCGGATCGAGCTCCTGGAGGTCGTGCGCCGCGTCGCGGTGCTTGCACAGCGGAACTCGCCGCTCCGGTTGCGGTTCGCCGAGGGAGAGCTCACGGTCTCCGCGCGCACGCAGGATGTCGGCGAAGCGAGCGAGTCGATGCCGGTCGGCTACAGCGGCGAGCCGCTCGAGATCGGCTTCAACGCGGACTTCCTCCGCGACGGTCTCGAGTCGGTCGCGGGAGACGAGCTCGTGCTCAAGCTGATCAGCCCGCTGCGGCCCGCGGTCATGACTTCCCCGGACGACGACTTCACGTACCTGATCATGCCCATCCGCCTCGCGGGTTAGTTGCTCGAGTGAGTCGACCGGTCATTGCAGACGGACGCACGGGCAAAGCCCGCACGTCCTGAGGGCGGCGCCGCAAGCGGCGCCGCAGGCCTCGCAGGCTGATCGTCCGGACGGTCTCGCTCCGTAACTTCCGCTCCTACGCGCGGCTCGACGTCGATCTCGAGCCGGGACTCGTGCTCGTCGTCGGCCCGAACGGCGCGGGGAAGACGAACCTGCTCGAGTCGCTCCACGTCGGCACGCAGGGGTTCTCGCCGCGGACGCGGGCAGACGCGCAGCTGATCCGCTTCGGCGAGTCGAGCGCCCGGGTTGCGCTGCGCGGGGCGCGGGGACAATCGGAGCTCGAACTCGAGCTCCTCCTCCGTGCTGGCGAGGCGAAGCGAGCGCGCCTGAACGGTGCGCCGCTTCGCGCGGCCGAGCAGCTGCGTGCCGAGGTGGCGACGCTCGTCTTCACGCCCGACCGGCTCGCGGTGATCAAGGGCGGCCCCGCGGTGCGGCGGGCGTACTTCGACCGCGTCCTCGGCCGCCTCGCGCCGGCAAGGGCGACGCTCTCGGTGGAGTACGGGGCGGTCGTGGCCCAGCGCAATGCAGCGCTGCGCCGGATCGCAGCCGGCTTCTCCACGCGTGACGCACTCGCACCGTGGACGGAGCGCGTCGCGGAGCTCGGAGGCGCGCTGGTGCAGGCACGGCGGCAGGCAATCGCAGCGCTCGGGCCGTCGTTCACCGAGCACGCGGGTGAGCTCGGCCTGCCGGAGGCGGTGCTGCGCTACGAGGGCGAGCCGCCGACCGCCGAGGCCCTCGAGCGCCGCTACGACCGCGACGTCGAGCGAGGCTGGACGGGTCTCGGCCCGCACCTGGACGATGTCGGCATCGTCGCCGGCGCTCGCGACCTGCGCGGCTTCGGCTCGCAGGGCGAGCAGCGGATCGCAGTGCTCTCGCTCCTGCTCGGCGAGGCCGACCTGATCGCCGAGCGCAGCGGCATCCCGCCGCTCCTGCTCCTCGACGACGTCCTGTCGGAGCTCGACCCCGAGCGCCGGCGGATCCTCGCCGAGCGGATCTCGCGCCGCGGTCAGACGCTCGTCACGTCGACGACGGCAGGCGCGCTCCCGACGGAGCCGGATCAGCTGCTCGAGGTGACGCCCGGCCATGCGGTGGCTCGCTGATGAAGCCGATCGGCGACGAGGTTCGCCGCGAGCTCGCCCGCTTCGGGCCTGCGGCCGGGATGGCCGAGCTCGTGGAGGCGTGGCCGGGCACCGTCGGCGGGGCGATCGCGCAGAACGCGTGGCCGGCTCGGATCGCCCGCGACGGAACCCTCCACGTGCACACCACCGACGCCATCTGGGCCTTCGAGCTCGGCCAGCGCGCGCAGGAGATCGCGGAGCGGGTCGGCGTCGAGCGGATTCGCTTCGTGCCGGGCCCGATTCCGGAGCCGTTCGTCGAGCCGGAGGCGGAGCGGCGGAGCATTCCGCGCCCCTCGCGCGAGCATGTTCAGTCGGCCGCGGAGCTGACCGCCGCGATCGACGACGAGGAGCTTCGCGCAGCCGTGGCGCGAGCGGCTGCCGCGAGCCTCGCGCGAGCGGAAGCAGACGGCTGAGGAACCGCCGTCCAGCCGGACGCTCTGGTAGACTTCTTGGGGCCCGAACGGTTCCGTTTGCAGGGCTTTTTTGATGGCTGAACCCGCCTACACCGCAAAAGACATCACTGTTCTCGAGGGCCTCGAGCCGGTCCGGCTGCGACCCGGCATGTACATCGGCTCGACTGGCGCTCGCGGCCTCCACCACCTCGTCTACGAGGTTGTGGACAACTCGGTCGACGAGGCGCTCGCGGGGCGGAACGACCTCGTCGAGGTCACCCTCCACCCGGACAACTCGGTGACCGTCCGCGACACGGGCGGCGGCATCCCGGTGGACGTGATCCCGGAGCAGGGCCTGCCGGCCCTGACCGTCGTTCTGACGAAGCTCCACTCGGGCGCCAAGTTCGGCGGAGACGGCTACAAGGTCTCCGGCGGCCTGCACGGCGTCGGCGTGTCGGTCGTAAACGCGCTCTCGGAGTGGCTGACCGCCGAGGTGCGTCGCGGCGGGAAGATCTATCGGCAGGAGTTCGCCCGCGGCGAGCCGACGACGGAGATGAAGGTCGTCGGCAAGACGACGAAAACCGACACGGGCACGACGATCTCGTACCTGCCCGACGCCGAGATCTTCAAGGACGAGATGGAGCTCTCGGCCGAAATGCTCCAGCAGCGCCTTCGCGAGACGGCGTTCCTGACGCGTGGCCTCCGCATCCGGCTGATCGACGAGCGCGCCGAGGGGGAGACGATCGAGTTCCACTACGAAGGCGGCATCCGGGACTTCGTCAAGCACGTGAACAGCACGAAGGACGCCGTCCACAAGCACATCGTCTACTTCGAGAGCGAGAACGACCAGGGCAGCGTCGAGGTCGCAATGCAGTGGAACTCCTCGTACGTCGACTCCGTCTTCTCGTTCGCGAACAACATCAACACGCACGAGGGGGGATCGCACCTCTCCGGGTTCAAGGCGGCGCTGACGGCGACGCTCAACCGCTACGCGCGCGCCGGCGACCCGCCGCTCCTCAAGGAGAAGGAGGAGAACCTCGAGGGCGAGGACGTGCGCGAGGGCCTGGCCGCCGTCATCTCGGTGAAGCTGCGCGAGCCGCAGTTCGAGGGCCAGACCAAGACGAAGCTCGGAAACCCGTGGGTACGCGGGTTCGTCGAGCAGGCGGTGAACCAGCGCCTGGGACAGTTCCTCGAGGAGAACCCGGCCGAGGCGAAGCAGATCATCAACAAGGCGATCGCGGCGCGGAACGCGCGGCAGGCGGCGCGCAAGGCACGCGAGCTGACCCGCCGCAAGAGCGCGCTCGAGAGCTCGTCGCTTCCGGGCAAGCTCGCCGACTGCCAGATCAACGACCCGGAGGCCGCCGAGCTCTACCTCGTCGAGGGAAACTCGGCGGGCGGCTCGGCCGTCGAGGCGCGAGATCGCCTCTTCCAGGCGATCCTGCCGCTCCGCGGCAAGGTGATCAACAGCGAGAAGAACCGCATCAACAAGGTGCTCTCGAACGCCGAGATCCAGGCGATCATCACCGCGATCGGCACCGGCATCGGCGACGAGTTCGACATCTCGAAGCTCCGCTACCACCGCGTGATCGTGATGACGGACGCCGACGTCGACGGCGCCCACATCCGAACGCTGATCCTCACCTTTCTCTACCGCCAGATGCAGGAGCTCGTCGAGCGCGGCCACGTCTACATCGCCGCGCCGCCGCTCTACCGCGTAAAGGTCGGAAACCAGGAGCTCTACGTCGAGAAGGAGGGGCAGTTCGAGGAGCTGCTCGTGCGCGAGCGGATCAAGGACATGGACGTCTCGTCGCGCGACGGGCAGACCTACAAGCTGGCGGAGGCCCGCTGGGGGAAGTTCTCGCGGGCGCTCGCGGAGTTCGAGGGCTGGCTGTCGCGCCTGCGCTCCGACTTCGGGAGCCCCGCGGCCGACTTCGTCATCACCCATCGTCTCGTCCAGACCGACGCCGCCGTCGCGGCGGACGCAGAGGCCGCGCTCGGCTCGCTCGACGCGAACGGCTACGAGATCGACATCGTCGAGCAGGACCTCGAGGGGTTCAAAGTGCGCATCGTCGAGTTGGAGACGAGCGCCGCCTCGCACGTTGCGGTGCCGGCCGCGCTTCTCGCCTCACCGGTGTACGCGGGCCTGCGCAAGTCATACGCGAAGCTGGCGGAGATCGTCGGCGTACCTCCGTTCGAGCTCTCGTTCGGGAAGAAGAGCCGGCATGTCGAGACCTTCGAGGAGCTTCGCCGCCAGGCGATCGAGGTCGCGAAGGAGGGCATCCAGGTCGGCCGCTTCAAGGGCCTCGGCGAGATGAATCCCGACGAGCTCCGCGACACGACGATGGATCCGGCACGCCGCATGCTGATCCGGGTCGAGGTGGAGGACGCGGCTGCGGCGAGCTTGACCTTCTCGATGCTGATGGGCGACCAGGTCGAGCCGCGGCGCGACTTCATCGAGCAGAACGCGAAGGACGTTCGCTTCCTCGATGTTTAGTCGGGCCCCCCTGTCCCCCGCCCGCACCTCCCCGCGTGCTGCAAACGCCGCGCTCGCGGCGTCCTCGGTCGCACCCCTAGCCTCCGGCTGCGCCTGCTCCCTCTGTCCTTGCGACCTCGGCGTTTTCGCTCGCGCCGAGGCACGTTCGGTGCACACGGTGACCCGTGTCTGAGGTAACGGCAGGACCTCCGATGGGTCCGGGGCGCGTCGAGACGCGCGACCTCGAACAGGAGATGCGCTCGAGCTTCCTCGACTACGCGATGAGCGTGATCGTCTCGCGGGCGCTTCCCGACGTCCGCGACGGCCTCAAGCCCGTGCACCGGCGGATCCTGTACTCGATGCACGAGGGCGGGCTCCAACCGAACCGCCCGCGGGTGAAGTGCGCGAGCGTCGTCGGCGACGTGATGAAGAACTACCACCCGCACGGCGACGCGGCGATCTACGACACGCTCGTGCGAATGGCGCAGCCGTTCTCGATGCGCTACCCACTGGTCGATCCGCAGGGCAACTTCGGGAACATCGACGACTATCCCGCCGCCGCCATGCGGTACACGGAGGCGCGGCTGTCGCGCATCGCCACCGAGCTCCTGCGGGACATCGACGCTGACACCGTCGACTTCGAGCCGAACTACGACGAGCGGAAGCGCCAGCCGACCGTCCTGCCGTCGCGGTTCCCGAACCTGCTCGTCAACGGCTCGGCCGGGATCGCCGTCGGGATGGCGACGAACATCCCGCCGCACAACCTCGGCGAGACGACCGACGCGCTCGTCGCATTGATCGACGACGAATCGCTCGACGTCGAGCGGCTGATGAAGCACGTCAAGGGCCCGGACTTCCCGACCGGCGGGATCATCCTCGGCCGCGAGGGGATCCGCGAGGCCTACCGGTCCGGCCGCGGTCGGATCGTCGTTCGTGCGCGGGCCCACATCGAGGAGCTCCGAGGCGGCCGGACGGCCGTCGTCGTGACCGAGCTTCCCTACGGCGTGAAGAAGGGCGGCGACGTCGGCGTCATCCGCAAGATCGCCGACCTTGTGAAGGAGGGCGCGCTCACCGAGATCGCCGACCTCAAGGACCTCTCCGACAAGTCCGGGATGCGAATCGAGGTGCACCTGAAGCGCGACGCCGTCCCGCAGGTGGCGCTCAACAAGCTCTTCAAGCACACGCCGCTGCAGACGACGTTCGGCTTCAACGCCGTCGCCCTCGTCGACGGCGTACCGCGGACGCTCGGCCTGCGCGACATGCTCGTCCACTACCTCGCCTACCAGCGCGAGGTCGTCACCCGCAGGCTGAAGTACGAGCTCCGCAAGGCTGTCGACCGGGCGCACGTCCTCGAGGGCTACCTCATCGCGCTCGACAACCTCGATGAGGTGATCGCCCTGATCCGCGCCGCCGAGACCACCGACGAGGCGCGCGAGCAGCTGATGTCGCGGTTCTCGCTCTCCGAGATCCAGGCTTCGGCGATCCTCGAGCTTCGGCTGCGTGCCCTCACTGCCCTCGAGCGCAAGCGCGTCGAGACGGACTACGCCGACCTCCAGGAGCGGATCGGCGAGCTGCGGGAGATCCTCGGCGACGAGAGGCGAATCGACGGCGTCATCCGCGACGAGCTGCTCGAGATCAAGGAGATCTACGCCAGGCGCGACGAGCGCCGCACCGAGATCATGGCCGCCGAGGGCGAGCTCGAGCTCGAGGACCTGATCGCGGAGGAGGACATGGTGATCGCGATCACGCGCTCGAACTACATCAAGCGCCTACCGGTCACCGCCTACCGTGAGCAGCGCCGCGGCGGGATCGGCGTCATGGGAATGGACCTCAAGGAGGACGACTACATCGAGCACCTCTTCGTCGCCTCCACCCACGACTACATCCTCTTCTTCACCTCCGTCGGGAAGGTTTACCGGCTCAAGGTGCACGAGCTGCCGCTCGGGTCGCGCCAGTCGAAGGGCCGCGCGATCCAGAACCTGCTCCCGTTCAGGCTGGACGAGCAGGTGCGCGCCGTCATCCAGACCCGAGACTTCGAGGATGCCGAGTACCTCGTGCTCGCGACGAAGAACGGGGTCGTGAAGAAGACGAAGTTTCAGGAGTACAACACGCCGCTCAAGGCGGACGGGATCATCGCGATCAACCTGCGCGAGGGCGACGAGCTCGTCGGCGTGCGCCACTCGTCGGGGAACGACGACATCCTGCTCGTCTCGCGGAAAGGCCAGGCGATTCGCTTCCACGAGACCGAGGCTCGGCCGATGGGCCGGGCGACCGGCGGTGTTCAGGGCATGAAGCTTCGCGCGGGCGACGAGGTGATCTCGGTGAACATCGCGGAGAACGACGCCGATCTACTCGTCGTGACCGAGAACGGCTACGGCAAGCGAACGCGCGTCTCCGACTATCCGGTCAAGCATCGGGGAACGCAGGGCGTCAGGACGGTGCAGCTCACAGAGGAGCGCGGGTACCTCGTCGGTGCGCGCGTCGTCCGCGACGGCTACCAGATCATGCTGATCTCGAGCGCCGGCACCGTCATCCGGATGCCGGTCGAGGGCATCCGCCGCACCGGCCGCGCGACCCAGGGCGTCATCGTGATGAAGCTCCGCGGCGACGACGAGCGGGTCTCGGCGCTCGCGCCCGTGGTGGACGACGCAAAGGACGCGCCCGAAGAAGGCCTGCCGTCCGCGACCGACGAAAGCTGAGGTTTCGGCAGAAAAGCCTTTTCTAATCCGCCCCACCTGTCTATGCTTTTCGCGAGGGGTCGATGTTCGTTCAAGAAAAGGTGGTTGCGGTATGGCCCCAAGTACGCAGGTAGACCTTCTCGAGCCGATCGACCTCGCGGAGCACCTCGACAAGATCGAGCTCTATCTCGGCCAGGTGTGCCAGATCGCAGGGATCTCGAAGATGCAGCTCGACTACTGGACGAACAAGGCCCAGATTCCGACCAAGGGCAAGAAACAGCGCATCTACGACATCGACGCCCTCGAGACGGTCATGCTCATTAAGCAGGCGAAAGACAAGGGCCTGAACCTCGGGGCCGCGATCGACGCCGCCCGCCGGTTCCGAGAGGTGCGGACTAGCGCTCGCTCCTAGGCGTCGCGCAGCGCCGCTGCCGCCTGCTCGGGCGGCAGCGAGTTGACGTAGATCCCCGCACCGAGCTCGAGGCCGGCGAGGACGGCGAGCCGCGGCACGACCTCGATGTGCCAGCGGCGCCCGTCGTGCAGCCACGCGTTCCACGGCACCGGGCCCTCGAGGCGCCGTAGCCGCCGGATCCCCTCGGCGAGCAGGCGCAGCGCCGGCCCGAGCCGCTCGCTGCGCAGGCCGTCCGCCTCGTCGTCGAGCGGCGCGACGACGAGCTCGTAGGGCAGCCGGCTCGCGCGCGGGCACGCGAGCACGAGCCCGTTCTGCTCGAGCACGACTTCGCCCACGGCGAGCTCACCGCGCTCCTCCGTGACCGCGGGCGGCGGCTCGCGGAACCAGGCGAGCTGCGAGTGCGAGTGCGGGAGGCTCGCGCCGGCCTCGGCGCCCTCGTTCACGAGCGCGTGGAGGTAGCCGTCGGGAACGGCCTCGCGGCGACGCTGCCAGGCCTGGGCGACGAGGTCGAGCTCGTGCTCCTGGAGGTCGGCGAACGAGCGCACGTGGCGCGGGCTGTGGACGACGACCTCCTGCCGCACGAGCGCCGGGTATAGGTTCGGGACGACGCGCACCGTCCAGTCCTCTCTCTGCGGAAGCCGCAGCGTCTCGGGCGGCGTCCGGTCCTCGCGGCCGGCGCAGAAGGGGCAATCGTCGAGCTCCTCCTGCGTCGGTGGCGGCAGCATGCCGCGAGGCGCGCCGGGCCGCCGGCCTCGCGCCGGCGCGACGACGACGAGCCGTCCCGAGAGCGGGTCGCGCCGGAACTCGCCGCTCAGCGTCCGTCCGAGGCGGAGCCGCGCTCGAGGAACGGCCTGACGAGGTCGATCGGCGCCGGGAAGACGATCGTCGTCGACTGCGAGGCGCCGAGCTCGAGCAGCGTCTGGAGGTAGCGGAGCTGGAGCGCGATCGGATGGTTCTCGATCACGAGCGCCGCGTCCTTCAGCCGCTCGGAAGCCTGGAACTCGCCCTCGGCGTTGATCACCTTCGCGCGCCGCTCGCGCTCGGCCTCGGCCTGGCGGGCCATCGCCCGCTGCATCCCGCCGGGGATCTCGACGTCTTTCACTTCGACGATCGAGACCTTGATCCCCCACGGCGAGGTGGCCTCGTCGATGATCCCCTGGAGGATCGTGTTGATCTTCTCCCGCTCGGAGAGGAGCTCGTCGAGGACGTGCTGGCCGAGCACCGAGCGAAGCGTCGTCTGTGCGATCTGTGACGTCGCGACCATGAAGTTCTCGACCTGGACGACTGACGCCTTCGGCTCGACGATGCGGAAGTAGGCGACGGCGTTCACGCGCGCCGGGACGTTGTCCTTGGTGATGACCTCCTGCGGCGGGATGTTGAGCGTGATCGTCCGCAGGTCGACCTTCACCATCCGGTCGACGATCGGGATGAGGAGGAAGAGGCCCGGACCCTTCGGCTGCGGGAACAGCCGTCCGAGGCGGAAGACGATGCCCCGCTCGTATTCGCGGGCCACCTTGATCGCGGAGATCAGGAAGAGCAGGACGAGGAAGACGACGACGGCGAGGATGACGAGCGCGGCGGTCACGCCGTGATCCTACGAGACCGCCGCCGGTGAGGGAGCGTGACGCACCGTCAGGACGAGCCCGTCGACGCTCTCGACCCGGACGCGGTCGCCGGGGCGAAGCGGCTCCCCGTCCGCCGGCTGCGCCTGCCACAGCTCGCCGCGGACGGCGACGAGGCCCTCGCGGCGCACCTCGCCCTCGGCGCCGACGAGCTCGTGGACGCCGACCAAGACCGGCCGGCGGCGCACCTGGATCGCCTTCGTGATCGCGATTGCCCAGAACGCGCCCAGTCCGCCGGCGACCCCGAGCACCACCGGCACCGAGGTGTGGTAGGGCGAGGGCGCGTTTCGGAAGAGCATGATCGAACCGACCACGAGGCACGTGAGCCCGGCCACGCTGATCGCGCCGTGGCTCGTCACGTGCGCGTCGATCACGAGCAGCACGATCCCGAGCAGAAGGAGCAGGAGGCCGCCCCAGCTGATCGGCAGGATCGAGAACCCGAAGAGGGCAGTGACGAGCGCGACCGCGCCGAGCGCGCCGGGCAGCACCACCCCCGGATGGAAGATCTCGAACCCGATTCCCGCGAGGCCGGCGAGGAAGAGCAGTGTGATCAGGGTCGGGTCGATGAGCGTGTTCAGGACGCGCTGGAAGAAGCTCAGGTGTGCGTTCACGAGCTCGGCGTTCGCGGTGTGCAGGACGATGCCCTTCGGCTTGGTCTTGCGGCCGTCGATCTTGTTCAGGAGCGCCGTCAGGTTGGGCGCCATCACGTCGATCACGTTCATCTGAAGCGCCTCGGTCGCGGTCAGGTTCGAGGCCTTGCGGACGGCGGCGTCCGCCCACTTCACGTTGCGCCCGTGCGCGCCGGCGAGCGCGCGGAGCTTTGCGGCGAAGTGGTTGATCACCTTGCGCCGCAGGTCGGAGCCGAGGTTGCCGCCTGACTGGTCGATCGGCGTCGACGAGCCGATGTTCGTCTCCGGCGCCATCGCGAGGATGTCGCCGGCTTCGGCCACGAAGACGCCCGCGGAGGCCGCTCCGGCCCCCTGCGGCGACACGTAGACGATCACCGGGACCTTCGACGCGAGCTCCCTCTGGTAGATCTTCTCCATCGAGGTCGAGAGGCCGCCCGGGGTGTCGAGGAGGACGACGACGGCGCTGTAGCCGCCTTTGTTCGCGCGGTCGATCTGGTGGTCGACGAAGTCCTGCGTGACCGGGTTGATGTCGGCCGCGAAGTGCACGACGAGGACCTTGGGCCGCGATGCGGCCGAGGCGGGTAACGAGACGAGAAGGAAAGCGGCGAGGGCGGCGACCAGCGCGAGAAATCCCCGCAAGAGCGCCCTATCCACGACTGTAAAGATTCTATCAGCGGCAGGGCCGTCGCCCTTGAGGCCGAAGGCCCGCTCTGCCACCGTAGGGCCGGGTCGCTCTTCCGTATGAAGCTGGTCGTCGCCGCAGCGCTCCTCCTCGCGTTCCCGGCCGCCGCGCGGGCGGCGCAGGTCTCGCTCGTCGTCCGGGACGTGCCGCTTCGGGGCGCGCGGACGCTCGCCGCGGCCGCGCCGTCGTTCGACCTCGTGGGGCTGCACTGGCAGGGTTCGGGAAGCGTCTCGTTCTCGACCCGCTCGGCAGGCGGCCGCTGGAGCGCCTGGCGACCGGCCGCGCCCGAGGCCGAGGACGGACCCGACCCGGGGAGCCGCGAGGCCGCGCGCGCGGCGGCGTGGCGGCTCGGGAGCCCGTACTGGACCGGCCCTGCGAACGGGATCCGCTACCGGCTCCAGGGCGACGTGCGCCGCCTGCGCACCTACTTCGTCCGCAGCGTGGCGGTTGCCGTCCCGCCGCGCACGCTCTCGATCGCGGGCTCGCCGCTGATCGTGCCCCGGCTCGGCTGGAGCGCGAACGAGCGCATCCGGCGAGCTCCGCCGGTCTACGCGCCGGCGCTGCGCCTCGCCATCGTCCACCACACGGCCGGCTCGAACTCGTACTCGCGGTCGCAGTCGGCGGCGATCGTCCGCGCGATCGAGCTCTACCACGTGCTCGGGAACGGCTGGAACGACATCGGCTACAACTTCCTCGTCGACAAGTACGGCCAGGTCTTCGAAGGCCGGTACGGGGGGATCGACCGGAACGTCGTCGGCGCGCACGCGCAGGGGTTCAACACCGGTTCCGTCGGCGTCGCCCTGCTCGGCACGTACACCTCGACGGCGCCCTCGGCGGCGGCGCTGCGCTCGCTCGAGGCGCTCCTCGCCTGGCGGCTCGACCTCGTGCACGTCGACCCGCGCTCCTCGCTCACCTACATCTCGGGCGGGAACCCGCGTTTCGCAGCCGGCGCGCCGGTGTTCCTCCGCGCGATCTCCGGCCACCGCGACACCGGCTTCACCACCTGCCCCGGGTACGCGCTCTACCGCCGCCTGCCCGCGATCGCGCGTGCGGTCGCGGCGATCGGCCTGCCGAAGCTCTACGCGCCGACGGCGAGGGGCCGGATCCCGGGCAAGGTGCGGTTCCGGGCGCGCCTCTCGACCCCGCTCCCGTGGACCGTCACCGTCACCGACGCGCGCGGGACGATCCTCGGCAGCGGAGCCGGGACGAAGGTGGCCGTCGACTGGACCTGGGATGCGACGGCCTACGCACGCGGCACGTACTTCTGGACGATCTCGGCCGGCACGGGCATGCGGCCGGCGACCGGAAGCCTCGGTGCGAAGCCGCCGCCGCTTCGGATCTCCGGCGTCGCCGCGACGCCGCCCCTGATCAGCCCGAACGGCGACGGCGTCGACGACTTCGCGACGATCTCGTACACGCTGAGCGTGCCCGCGGTCGTGACGGCGGCGCTCCTCGACGACACCGGCGAGACGGTGTCGACCCTCTTCGCCGACGAGCTGCACAACGCGGGGCCGCAGTCGTTCGCCTTCTACGGTGACGAGATCCCCGACGGCACCTACGAGATCGTCCTCAAAGCGAAGGCCGGCGGGCGCACCGTCACCGGCAGCACGTTGCTAACGGTCGATCGGACCGCCGGCTAGCCAGTCCTCGTAGCGCCGCTCCAGCTGGTCGAGGAGCGCGAGGAGCAGTTCGCCGCGGTCGATCTCGCGGCCGGTCTCGATCGCGAGCGAGGTCGCGGGCGTGCGCGCATCGGGAGGGAGCTCGCCCGGCCTCTGGGTCACGTTCACCCCGATGCCGAGGACGACGCGGCCCTCGCTTGCCTCGGCGAGTATCCCCGCCACCTTGCGGCCGCCGAGGAGCAGGTCGTTCGGGAACTTCACCTTGGGCTCGAGGCCGGTCACGTCGGCGATTGCCTCGGCGCAGGCGCGGCCGGCGACGAGCGACAGCTCGGGAAGCCGCGCCGGATCGACCTCCGGGCGGAGCAGGATCGAGACGAGCAGGCTCGTCCCGGCCGGCGCGAGCCAGCGGCGGCCGAGGCGTCCGCGTCCCGCGGTCTGCGCGTCCGCGACGGCGACTGCGCCCTCGGGATCGTCGTCGCGAAGCAGCCGCTGCGTCGACGGGCAGCTCTCGACGAAGCGATAGGTGCGGCCCAGGCGCCCTCGCAGACGCGGAACGACGTCCTCGGTCGAGAGCGAGCCGGCCATCGAGGCTTAGACTAGTCCCCGCCGTGCAACCTCCTGCCCGCTCAGGCAGTCGAATGCCGAGAAGCCCGCGCTCGAGCGGGACACTCGTCTACGAGAGGCTGAGCGACCCGATCCTGGTGAAGCGAGCGAAGGACGGAGACCCGAGGGCGCTGGAGGCCCTCTGCGAGCGGCATGCGCCGGCCGTGGAGCGGCTCGCGCGGCACCTGCTGCGGGACCCAGAGGACGCGCGCGACGCGGCCCAGGAGGCGCTCGCGAAGCTGTGCGTCCGCATCCGCCAGTTCCGCGGCGAGGCGCGCTTCTCGACCTGGCTCCACCGGCTCGTCGTGAACACGTGCCGCGACGTGGCAGGGCGCCGCAGCGCGCGCCCGTGGGAGCCGCTCGACGACGAGCTTCGGGCCGCGCCGGAGAACGACCCCGCCCGGGCGGCCGGGCTCTCTGAGCTTCGCGCCGAGCTCTGCTCCTCGCTCGCCGGGATCGCTCCCGACCAGGCGCGCGTCGTCGTGCTGAAGGACGCGCTCGGCTATTCCTTCGACGAGATCTCGGCCGCCTCGGGCATGCCCGTCGGGACGGCGAAATGCTACGCGCACCGAGGACGCGCGCGGCTGCGAGCCCGGCTCGAGTCGCTGGAGCGCTCGGTCGCTTGACGAAGACCCTCGGCCGCACCGAGATCGAGGCGATCCTGCCGCACCGGCCGCCGTTCCTCCTCATCGATGAGATCGTGGAGCTCGAGCCGGGCGCGCGGGTCGTCGCGCGCAAGCTCGTGACCGAGGAAGACTGCGCCGGCCACTTTCCCGGCAATCCGATCATGCCGGGGGTGAAGATGGTCGAGGCGCTCGCGCAGACGGGCGCGGTGGCCGTGCTCTCCGAGGAGCAGAACCGTGGCAAGCTCGCGCTCTTCGCGGGGATCGACGACGTCCGCTTCAAGCGCATCGTCCGGCCCGGCGACGAGCTGACGCTGACCTGCGACCTCGCGGCTGTGCGCGGGCCGATCGGGCGCGGCAAGGTGCGCGCGACCGTCGACGACGAACTCGCCGTGCGCGGAACGCTGACCTTCGCGGTGGACGACTCGTGATCGGGTCCGCGAACGGGAGGCCGATCTCGATCACCGGCCTCGGCTGCTACGTGCCCGACCGGGTCCTGTCGAACGACGAACTGGCGAAGATGGTCGACACCTCCGACGAGTGGATCGTCGAGCGCACGGGCATCCGCGAGCGGCGGATCGCCGCGCCCGAGCAGGCGATGTCGGATCTCGCGCTGCCGGCGTGCGAGCGGGCGCTCCAGCGGGCGGGCCTGCGCGGCGCCGACCTCGACCTGATCATCATGGCCACGGTCACCCCAGACATGGCCTTCCCGGCGACGGCGGCGATCCTCGGCGACATCCTCGGCGCGACCGACGCCGCGTGCTACGACCTCTCCGCTGGCTGCACCGGCTTCATGTACGCGCTCGCGCAGGGCTACGGGATGCTCGCCGGCGGCCTCGCCGAGCGCGCGCTCGTCGTCGGCGGCGACGTGCTCTCGAAGATCCTCGACTGGACCGATCGCTCGACGCTCGTCCTCTTCGGCGATGGAGCGGGCGCGGTCGTGCTCCAGAACGTCCCGCAGGGCGGCTTCCTGGGCTTCGAGCTCGGCGCCGAGGGCGCCGGTGGCGTCCACCTCTGGCTTCCGGGCAGCGGCTCGCGCGTCTTCGAGGATCCGGAAAGGTTCGTGAAGATGAACGGCCGGGAAGTGTTCAAGTTCGCAACCCGCGTCCTCGTCTCGTCGGCCGAGAAGGTGTTGCGGGAGTGCGGCAGGTCGGTAGAGGAGGTTGACGTCTACGTCCCACATCAGGCGAACGTCCGGATCATCGACCACGCCGCCCGCAAGCTCGGCATCCCGAAGGAGCGCGTGGTCGTGAACGTCGACCGCTACGGCAACACCTCTTCCGGGTCGATCCCGCTCGCGCTCGCCGACGCCGAGATCGACGGCATGCTTCGCGACGGGAGCCTCGTGCTCATGACCGGGATGGGAGCTGGGTTGACCTGGGGGTCGAGCTTGATGGAGTGGACGAACGGAAGGGTGGCGGCATGAGGAGCACGCACAAGGTCGCGTTCTGCTTCCCCGGCCAGGGCTCGGTCGAGCCGGGGATGGCGCGAGAGGTCGCCGAGGCGGTGCCGGAGGCGATGGAGGTGCTGCGGGCGGGCGGCGAGGCGTGCGGCCTCGATCTGAAGCGCCTCTGCTTCGATGCGCCCCTCGAGGAGCTCGTCCAGACCGAGGTACAGCAGCCGGCGATCGTGGCGACGAGCCTGGCGCTGCTCGCGGCGCTGCGCGCGCGCGGCTTCGAGCCCGACTACGTCGTCGGGCATTCGGTCGGCGAGTACGCGGCGCTCGCGGCGGCCGGCGCGCTCGGTGCCGCCGAGACGATCGCGCTCGTCCGCGAGCGCGGGCTCGCCATGGCGGAGGCGGCCGAGCAGCACCCGGGGACGATGGCGGCCATCCTCGGCCTCGCCGACGAGATCGTCGAGCGGCTCTGCCGGCGGATCCTCGGCGTGTGGCCCGCGAACTACAACTGCCCCGGCCAGATCGTCGTCTCCGGCGCTCACCCCGCCGTCGACGAGTGCTGCTCGGAGGCGGAGCGCGAAGGCGCGCGGCGTACCGTGAAGCTCAAGGTGTCCGGCGCCTTCCACAGCCCGCTCGTCGCACGCGCCGCCGACCGGCTGCGCCCGGCGGTCGAGCGCGTGCGCTTCGCCGAGCCCGTGGCGCCGTTCATGTCGACGGTGACGGCGAAGATCGAGCCGGCCCAGCGGCTGGGGACGCTCCTCGTCGACCAGATGACGGCGCCGGTCAAGTTCACGCAGGCGGCGAGCGAGCTCGCACGCGACGGCGTCCGGACGTTCGTGGAGGTCGGGCCCGGCAACGTCCTCTCCGGCCTCGTCAAGCGGATCGACCGCAGCGTCAAGGCGATCTCGGTGAACAGCCTCACGGCGATCGAGAAGCTCGAGGAGACGCTCACCACTGCCTAAGTGGCTCCCGCGGCCACATCTGCACGGCCCTCGCGGCCGCTGAGGGGCGCGATGCGTCGTCCTCGGTCGCGCCCGTGCCACGAGCACGAGCGCTCCCTGCGTCCTAGCCTCGCTTGCTCCCCGACCACGAGGATCCGCGCGATATGACCGCGGGAGCCACCGCCGCCGCGTTCTGCTCCCTCGACGGGAAGAGCGCGCTCGTCACCGGCGCCTCGCGCGGGATCGGCCGCGCGGTCGCGCTCGAGCTCGCCCGCGCCGGCGCCTCCGTCGTCGTCGGCTACCGCACGGGGGCGGAGGAGGCGAAGGAGACGGCGCGCGAGGCCGGCGGTCGCGCGATCCAGGCGGACGTGGCCGATCCGGACGAGGCGCGGCGCCTCGTCGAAGAGGCCGGCGAGCTCGATCTGCTCGTGAACAACGCCGGCCTGACGCGCGACGGCCTGCTCGCGCGCATGCCCGACGACGACTGGCGCGCGGTCCTGGAGACGAACCTGAGCGGCGCCTTCTACACCTGCCGCGCCGCGGTGCGGTCGATGATGCGCCGTCGCGCGGGCGCGATCGTCAACGTCTCCAGCATCGTCGGTCTGCACGGCAACCCCGGCCAGACGAACTACTCGGCCTCGAAGGCGGGGATCATCGGCTTCACCAAAGCGCTCGCGCGCGAGCTCGCGCCGCGCGGCGTGCGTGCAAACGTCGTCGCGCCTGGGTACGTGGACACCCGACTGACACGTGAGATCTCCGACGACATGCGCGAGTTGATGCTCCGGAACACGCCGCTCCAGCGCTTCGGCGAGCCGGAGGACGTCGCGGGCGCTGTACGCTTCCTCTGCTCCGACGAGGCCTCCTTCATCACCGGGGAAGTGCTCCTCGTGGACGGCGGCCTCGGGATGTGATGACGCAGAACGGC
>DASQWB010000143.1:0-22280 GCA_035640455.1 Gaiellaceae bacterium
GCGCGAACGCCTGCGCCCACAGCCGCGCCTCGAGGTGGCTCTCGAGCTTCGGCAGGTAGAAGTACGGCCCCGAGCCGCGCTCGAGCAGCTCGCGCGCGTTGTGGAAGAACGCGAGCCCGAAGTCGAAGAGGCTCGCCGAGACGGGCTCGCCGTCGACGACGAGGTGCCGCTCCGGGAGGTGCCAGCCGCGCGGCCGCACGATCAGCGTCGCCGTCTCGTCGCCGAGGGCGTACGTCTTCTCCGGGGTCTCGAGCCGGATCGTCCCGCGCACGGCGTCGCGGAGGTTCGCCTGCCCCTCGACGACGTTCGTCCACGTCGGCGAGCACGCGTCCTCGAAGTCGGCCATGAAGACGTGCGCGCCGGAGTTCAGCGCGTTGATCATCATCTTCCGCTCGACGGGGCCGGTGATCTCGCAGCGCCGGTCCTGGAGGTCGGCCGGGGCGGGCGCGACCGTCCATTCCGACTCCCGGATGGCGCGCGTGTCGTCGAGGAGGTCGGGCCGGCCGCGACGCGCGCGCCGCTGCTCGAGGAGCTCGCGGCGCTGCGGCCCGAGCTCCCGGTGGAGCCGCTCGACGAAGGCGAGCGCCTCGTGCGGGAGGATCTCGGTGGCGGCAGGCACGGTGACGGTACTCAAGCGAACTGCGCCTCCTCCGTCGAGCCCGTGAGCGCGAGCGTCGAGCTCTCGCCGTCCGAGACCGCCTCAGCGATGAGGTCGAAGTAGCCGGCGCCGACCTCGCGCTGGTGACGCGTCGCGGTGTAGCCGTCCTCCTCGAGCGCGAGCTCGCGCTGTTGGAGGCGCACGTAGGCGGGCATGCCCTCGCGCACGTAGTCGCGGGCGAGCTCGAACGCCGACTCGTTTAGCGCGTGGAACCCCGCCAGCGTGATGAACTGGAACCGGTAGCCGAGCTCGAAGAGGCGCTCGCAGAACGAGCCGATCTCCTCGTCGCCGAGGTGCCGCTTCCAGTTGAAGGACGGCGAGCAGTTGTAGGCGAGCAGCTTCCCGCGGAAGCGCTCGTGGATCGCCTCCGCGAACCCGGCCGCCTCGCCTATGTCCGGAGTGGACGTCTCGAACCAGAGCAGGTCGGCGTACGGCGCGTAGGCGAGGCCGCGGGCGATCGCGGCGTCGATCCCGTCGCGGACGCGGAAGTACCCTTCGGCCGTCCGCTCGCCGGTCAGGAAGTCCTCGTCGTAGGGGTCGACGTCGCTCGTGATCAGGTTCGCGCTCAGCGCGTCGGTGCGCGCGACGAGGATCGTCGGCACGCCCGCCACGTCGGCTGCCAGCCGGGCCGCGTTCAGCGTCCGGATGAACTGGCTCGTCGGGACGAGTACCTTGCCGCCGAGATGGCCGCACTTCTTCTCGGAGGAGAGCTGATCCTCGAAGTGGACGCCGGCCGCGCCCGCCTCGACGAAGGCGCCCATCAGCTCGTAGGCATTGAGCGGCCCGCCGAAGCCGGCCTCGGCGTCGGCGACGATCGGCGCGAGCCAGTAGCGGCCGCCGTTCCCCTCCGCCCACTCGATCTGGTCGGCGCGGCGCAGGGCGTTGTTCAGCCGCTTGACGAGCGCCGGCGCGCTGTTCGCCGGGTAGAGGCTCTGGTCGGGGTACGTCGCCCCGGCGAGGTTCGCGTCAGCCGCGACCTGCCACCCCGAGAGGTAGATCGCCTGGAGGCCGGCCTTCACCATCTGCACGGCCTGGCCGCCGGTCAGCGCGCCGAGCGCCGTCACCGGCTCGTCGCCGTGGAGCAGGTCCCACAGCCGCTCCGCGCCGAGCCGCGCGATCGTGTGCTCGGGGACGATCGACCCGCGCAGGCGCTCGACGTCCTCGGCGTCGTACAGCCGTTCGATGCCGTCCCAGCGCGCGTCACTCATTGTCGTGATCCCGCTCGCAGAACTCGGGGCAGGTGCACTGGGCGGTTTCGGCCCGCGTGAGCACGTCCGTTTCCTCGTCCTGAGCCCAGTCGAGCTCGTATTGGTCTGTCTTCGTCGGTGCCTCGAGGTACGTCGCCATGAAGTCGCTCCCTGAGTTCGGTCGTCACTGTCTTTGGATCCCAAGTACCGCTATCAGACGCAGATAAACACGTCTAGGGCAGTTCTTGGATCCGAGATCCTACAGCTTGGATCCTAGCGACGCGCGTTTAGCCGATCTCCGCGTCAGGTGCTCGGCCAGCTCCGAGACGACCCCGATGCCGCCGACGCTCGCAATCTCGATCGGCTCCTCACCGCAGCGCTCGACGACGAGCGTCGGGCGCCCGCATATGCGCTCGCTCGGCACGGCCGCGACCCGAGTGCGCTCGAGCGAGCGATAGGGAATCTCGGTGATCTCGGCGGCGCCGTCGGGGCCCGTCCCGACCAGCCGGAGCGCCGCGTCCGAGAGCTCCAGCCTCCCGCTGCGGGGTTCGCGCGGCGTCCCGTGCCAGACGACGGCGTAGCTCGGACTCATCGGCGAAGGATCGGTGCGCCCGCGCCGCGCGCCATCGGGCTCGCCGCGGATCGCGCTGCGGCAAACCCGCAGTCGGCAGTGTCAGCGGACGACGTCGAAGTGGGCCATCATCCCCATCGCGTGGTGCTCGAGGATGTGGCAGTGGTACATCCACTTGCCGGGACGATCGTCGGGTAGCCAGGCGATCCGCACTCGCGCCTTCCGCGGCACGTTCACCGTGTCTTCCCACGAGAGCGTCGCCGGCGGCTCGCCGTCCTCGTCGACGACCTGGAAGAAGAAGCCGTGCAGGTGGAAGGGATGGTCCTGGCTCGTCTCGTTGACGAGATCCCACACCTGCAGCTCGCCCACCCGCACCGGGTCGTCGTGCTGGTGCTGGCCGCCGTGCATGAGCGCCTTCATGCTGACCGTGCGGGTCGGCTCGGCTCCGTCGCGCACGAGCGGCTCGATCGGCCGCAGGGTGCCCGGGATGTTCGCGCGCGAAGGCGCGGCGGCTCCGACGCGGAGCGTGCCGAACCGGTCGCGCCGCGGCTCGCCGCGACCGCGGTCGTACGGGAGTGCCTCGATCTCGAGCACCTCGCCTTCGGCGAACGGGCCGACGGCGAGTTCCACGCGATCTCCCGGCGTGACGAGGACCTCCGTCGCTTCGAGAGGCGCAGGCAGAAGCCCTCCGTCCGTTCCGAGGATCGCGAAATGGCGCCCGCCGATCGAGAGGCGCACGAAGCGCGTGTTGGCGGCGTTCACGACCCGCCACCGCTCGATCTGGTCGGCGGCGATCTCGAGCTCGGGCTGCTCCCGGCCGTTGACGAGCAGCACGTCTCCCTCGCGTCCCTCGTGCAGCTCGTGAGGATCGCCAAACGGCGCGGCGGCGCCGTCGGCGGCGAGCTTGAGATCGTCGAGGTGCAAAACGCGCTCTCCGTCGACGTCCGGCTCGTCCGGCCCGCGGACGACGAGGGCGCCGTAGAGGCCGCGCTCGAGCTGCTCGGTCTCGTTGACGTGCGAGTGGTACCAGAACGTCCCTGCATCCGGGACCACGAATCGGTACTCGAAGGTCTCGCCGGGCTCGACCGGCCGCTGCACCTCCTCCGTCCCGTCCATTTGCGCAGGAACGCGGACGCCGTGCCAGTGGATCGTCGTCGCCTGGGGGAGCTCGTTCGTCAGCCGGACACGGAGGTTGTCGCCGACACCGGCCTCGATCAGCGGCCCCGGCACGCTCGCGTTGTAGGTGAACCCGCGAATCGTCCGTCCGGGCGCGAACTGCCACGGAGCCTCCCGGGCCGTGAGCTCGACCGACACGTCGCTCATGCCGTCTCTGCGCTTCCCCCGTCTTGTGGTTCCAAACGCATACGACCCTTGAGCCGTCCGCAGCTGATCCCCCTACGGGTTTGCCGCAGGCGGATCGGTAGCGGCACCGATGCTTCGTCCTCGAGCCGGCGCGACCCTGCCGGCATGACCACGCTCGACGCCGGCCTCCGCCACGAGTTCTGGCGGCTGCAGCTGCTCGACGAGCTTCGGCGCAGGCGGGCGGCGCTCGACTACGAGCCGCAGCTCGATCCCGAGGCGCGACGGCGAGCCGCGCTCGACGACCTGATCGAGGCCTTCGAGGCCGTCGAGTTCCAGGCCTTGCGGGAGCGCCGCGAAGGCGTTAGCGAATCGCTTCACGCGCCGTCTTGCCGGCGACGCTACGAAGATCGCGCCGCAGCGCGACGAGCGCCTTGCGGAGCTCCGGGCTCGCCCGCTTGTCGAGCTGGGTGACGACGCGGTCGATTCGCGCCACGAGCGCCTTCTCGATCTTCGGCGCGTCCCTCTCCTCGCGCCGGAGCACGATGTCCGCGGCCTCGGCGACGACAGCCTCCGCCTCGCCCCACAGGCGCTTGTTCGCGGCGAGGAGCGAGAGCACCTCGTCGCCGTGCGCCTCGAGCAGCGCGGCCCAGCGCTTCCCGCGGCGCCTTCTGACCATCTCGACGTCGCGGAAGCGCCGGAGCTCGTCGAGCGCCTCAGCCGAGAGCTGCGCGACTCCGACCTCGCGCACCACACAGACACACGTGAGCATGAACTGGATCAGCCCCGACTGGATCTCGTCCATCACCGCGAGCGCATCCGCGTACGGTGGCTGGAATCCGTACTGCCAGTCATTCCCCGGACCCAGGTGGTTCGTCTCGATCACGTACCCCCAGACCTTGCGGGCGCCCGTACCGCGGTAGTACCGGCTGTACGTGTAGTCGGACGATCCGCCCGAGGTGCCGTAGAGATCGAACGACTGCTCGACGACGTAGGTTCGCCCGCGGACGGCGGCGATTGCATCGCGCACCTTCACGCCTCGATTGGCGAAGTTCGTTGCGTCGGCGGCCGGGATGTACTCGCCATATCCCGTCCCGGGCGTGCCTCGGAGGCCGTCCCAAGCCGGGTTCTGGAAGTTCTGCGTCGCGTCTGACGACTGGTTGTCGTCGTCGCCCCACGGAAAGAGGACGAGCTCCGAGTACGAGTGCACGTCGACGAAGCACGCGATGTTCGGATACGTGTCGAGGAGCCACCGGACGTTGCGCGTCTCGGGCTCGGAGAACGGCGCCGTCCCGTGGTACGTGTCGTCGGTCGGCGTCGCGCTCGTCTGGCCGATGATCCACTGCCAGAGGAAGTCGTAGTTGCGATTCAGGTCGGTTCCACGGCTGCCGCCGGGGTTGTGGCTTCGGTTTTTGCGCCACCACTGGTAGCCCGTCGGCGACTGGACCCAGTCGCGCCCGTCGGGATTGATATTCGGCGCGATGAAGATATCGAGGCCGTCGACGGCGAGCTTGACGTCCGTCGCCGACCACGACTTGCCGCCGAAGGTCAGGCCGGCGCCGTTCGTGTAGGCCCAGCAGAGCTTGAGCGCCAGCCCGGCGAGGAGGTCGGGGTTGATCAGCTCGCGTGCGTGCGTGCCGCCGACGAGGAGGACGCCGTTGCGATCGCCGCCGCCTGCCGAACGGATCCGGAGGGCACGGATCACGCTGTGCTCGACGGAGTTCTCCGGAAGGACGATCAGCTGCGTGAGCGCGGGATAGCTGTTGTTCAGCCAGACGAGGCACGACTCGATCGCGGAGCTCGTCAGGTAGCCCGGCACGTCAGGACCGCTTCTGCTGACGCTCGAGCTCGGCGAGCCGCTCGCCGCGCCACTCGTCGAACGTCACGTACTCGTGCGTTCGTCTCGGTCGATCCGTCTCGTGGACGAGGACGCGGTAGCCCGACTCGACGAGCGTTCCGACGTCCTCGAGCGTGACGAGGCCGGCGATCTCGGTCTTCGACTCCTCGGTCCGGTGGGAGAAGAGGTCGAGGCCGAAGCGCCCGACCTCACGCAGCTTCGCCGGGTCGTCGGCCGTGATCGTGACGAAGAAGCGTCGTGGAGTCTCGTCTGGCATCGGCCCTCCTTGGGCGAAGACCACTGGGCGTCGGCCGAGCCTTTCGCACGAGGTGCCCCAAGTCAAGCGCGCGAAGGCCCGGGCTCGCTGCGGAAAACCCGCACGCGACTTCCGCGCCCGCCCGGATGGCGCCGAGCTCGTCCCGCCCGAGACTGGCCGCAAAGGTCGAAGGCAGGCAGACGAAGGCTTCGGCCGCGACGGAAGGAGCGAGATCATGCGCAAGTTCTTCGAAATCGGAGGAGTGGTCGCCGCCGCCGTCCTGATCGCGTTCGGGATCGCAGCGATCGCGATGGGCGTCAACGGCCGTGACACGGTGAGCCACAGCCTCAAGCAGGAGTACATCGTCGGCACGCCCGATATGACTCCCTCGGCGATCACGGCCGAGGCGAAGAAGGCGGGCCTGAATGTGGCGAACCTCGACATCCCGTCGAAGTCGGTCGCCGGGAAGCCCATCGACACGGGCGACCGGGCGCGCACGTTCGCGGGCTACATGCGGATCCACGCGCTCGAGGCATCAGGCGGCCTGACGTACGCACAGATGGGCCGCTTCGTCGCGAAGCCCGGCACGCCGAAGCAGTTCACCGACGGGCAGGGCGCGACGAGCATCGACGAGTGGGCGCTCCTCGACCCGAAGACGAAGCAGCCGGCCGCGAACGGCCGCCGCAACGTCTGGGTGACCGAGACGGCGCTCACGACGGCGCTCAACACGAGCTACATGGCCGACCGGCTCGCGCTGTTCGGCATCGTGGTCGGCGTCGCCCTGCTGCTCGCCGGGCTCGGGTTCGGGATCCTCGCCATCGGCGGAGCCCTCCGGAATCCCGAGACCGCACTGAGCTTCCTTCACAAGAGGACGCCCAAGACCGGCGGAGCCCCGGTTCACGCCTGACGGCTCCTCCGTCGCACGCAGACGGGCCGCTCCGGCGGCCCGTCTGCGTTAGCTGCGTGTTCGGCCCCGTCCCGAACGGCCAGCGGTGACTGTCACGTGACAGTCACCGTCGGCCGTTACGGACACGTCACGCCTCGAGCAAGCCCTGGGCCAGCGCGTGCCGCACGAGCTCCGCGCGGCTCGTGAGGCGGAGCTTCTGCATGATGTGCGCCCGGTGCGTCTCGGCCGTGCGCACCGAGATGTAGAGCTGCTTCGCGATCTCCTGGTTCGTGTGCCCGAGCGCCAGCAGGCGCAGCACTTCGCGCTCGCGGTCGGAGAGCGGGTCCGCCTCGGCGCGCCGCGCCGCCTCTGTCTCCGCGGCGACAAGCCGAGCGCCCAGCTCCGAATGGACGTAGCGGCCGCCCTTCGCCACCTCGAGCAGCGCGGCGACGACCTCCGTGTCCGCCGCCTCCTTCAGGACGTAGCCGCTCGCGCCGGCCGCGAACGCCTGCCGTACGTACTGCGGGTCGTCCTGCATCGAGAGGACGAGCACCTTCGCCTCCGGCCGCTCGTGGAGGAGCGTCGGGATGACGTCGAGCCCGCTCTCGTCCGGCATCACGACGTCGAGGAGGATGACATCCGGCTTCAGTGACCGGTTCTGGAAGATCGCCTCGCGGCCACTGCCCGCCTCCCCGACCGGCTCGACGTCCTCCTCGGCGTCGAGCAGAAGGCGCAGCCCCGCGCGCACCACCGCGTGGTCGTCGACGATCAGGACGCGAACGCTCACCGCAGCGGGACCTCGGCGACGAGCGCCGTCCCGGCGCCGTTCGGCTCGATCGCGAGCCGGCCGTCGAGCAGCGCGACCCGCTCGCGCATGCCCTCGATGCCGAACCCGTCGCCGCTCTTGGCGGACTCGAACCCGCGACCGTCGTCCTCGACCACCGCAGTCACCGCGCCCTCCTTGCGCGCGAGGAGGATACTCACCCGACGCGCGTGCGCGTGCTTGACGACGTTCGTGAGCGATTCTTGGACGATGCGGTAGAGCGCCGTCTCGATCTCGGACGGAAGCCGCTCCTCCCCCACGTTCGCCTCGAAGTCGACCGCGATCCCCGTCTGCTCTGCGAACGACTCCGTCAGCCGCTCGAGCGCCGCGACGAGCCCGAAGTCGTCGAGCACCTTCGGCCGGAGCTCCACAGCCAGGCGCCGCACATCCTGAAGGGTGGCTACCACGAGCTCCCTCAGCTCGGCGACGGCGGCCCGGTTCTCCTCCTTTTCGAGCGCGTCCTCGAGCGGCTTCAGGCCGAGCAGGATCGAGGTCAGCGCCTGCCCCGTCTCGTCGTGGAGCTCCCGCGCGAGACGCCGCCGCTCGAGCTCCTGCGCCTCGACCACGCGCCGCAGGGCATCGCGTGCGACGCGCTCGGAGAGGTCGACCGCGACCGCCGCTCGCGACGCGAAGGTCTCGGCGAGACGGAGGTCGCCGTCGGAGAAGCGCGGATCCCGACCCATCTTGTCGTAGACGCCGACGACGCCGATCGCCCGCTCGCGCGCGACGAGCGGCACCCAGAGGCCGGTGCGGGCGGCGAGACGCCGCGTGACCTCCCGGTTCACCTCCGGGTCGTCGAGCACGGAGTCGACGCGCTCGCTGCGCCTGCGCTCGAGCACGCGGCCGCTCTTCGAGCCCGACCTCGACATCGTCGTGCCCACGAGCTCGTGGCCGCCCTCGCCGGCAGCGGCCGCGAACCGCAGGTCGTCCGGACCGGCCGGCAGGAGCACGGTGACGAGCCGGGCGTCGAGCAGCTCGCGCAGGCGGCGCGCGACGAGGTCGAGGAGCCGGTCGAGGTCGGTCTCGGTCGCGAGCGCGTTCCCGACCTCGATGAGGGACTCGAGCTGCTGCGACCACTGCGTCGCCGACTCGTAGAGGCGCGCGTTCTCGATCGCGACCGCCGCCTGCGCCGCCAGGAGGGTGACGAGCTCCTGGTCCTCGTCGGTGAAGTTCTCTCCGCCCTCCTTCTCGGTTAGGTAGAGGTTGCCGTAGGCGACGCCGCGCAGCATCACCGAGACGCCGAGGAACGAGCGCATCGGCGGATGGTTCGGCGGGAAGCCGACCGACCGCGCATCCTCGGTGAGGTCGTGCAGCCGGAGCGGCGTCGTGTCGCGGATCAGCACGCCGAGGATGCCGCGACCG
Organism: Gaiellaceae bacterium; assembly: GCA_035640455.1. Lineage (GTDB taxonomy): Bacteria > Actinomycetota > Thermoleophilia > Gaiellales > Gaiellaceae > AC-50. The sequence goes on from DASQWB010000143.1 coordinate 8,880, forward strand.
TGCGGCGGATCGCCGATCGCGGTCCGCGTCTCGTCGTCGATCCCGGTCGTGATGAAGCGCTCGAGCTGTGAGCCGGCGCGGTCGATGACGCCGAGCGCGCCATATCGCGCGCCGGTCAGCTCAACGGCCGCCGCGACCAGCCGCTCGAGCAGCGCGTCGAGCGACAGCTCGCCGGTCAGGGCGGCGATCACGTCGAGCAGGCTGCGCAGCCGCGTCTCGCCCGGGCCGACTGCTTCCACGAGCGGAGGGTACGCCGTTTTGCAAGGGCTGGCGACGCGCCACCACGACGCCGGCGCCCCAACCCGGAGCGCGACCTCCGACCGGCGGATGCACCGCCTCGACGTCCAGGCCGCTGCGGGCGATCAGCCAGGAGATCAGCGAGTTCGAGTTCCACATCTCGCCTGCGTGGAGCTCGTCGCGTCCCCAGACCGGCGTCGGCACGTCGGGCACCAGCTCGAGTATGCGCAGCGCGAGAGCCGCGTCGTCCGTCAGCCGCTGTGGGCTCTCGACCGCCTCGTCGACGTCGGGGATCACGCCGTCACGCCAGCGTCGCACCTCGTAGCGGAAGACGCGGAGCGATCGCGCCCAGCGGCTGCCGACAGGAGCCTCGGCGACGACGCCGCGCAGGGCCCCGTTCCCGTCACAGATGGGTGCCATCTCGATCACGAACCTGCCCTCCGGCGCTTGGACTTCGAGCGCGGAGTGGTAGAGGGCGGTGCTCGTTCGCTTCTCGAGCCGCGCCACCACGGCCTCGAAGACGCGCCCGTTCAGTCGCACCGACCGACCGCCTGCGCCGAGCGGAAGCCAGTAGAGGTCGACGTGAGAATCCACGTAGCGAGCGTGCCTCCGGGTCGACTCGCCTGCATCGGAATCAGGCCCGATCCGCGCTGCGGGAAACCCGCGGATCGATTCCGTTCTCGACGCCGAGCCCGTCAGCCGGGCTTCCAGACCATCAGCGCGAGCGCCGCGAGGTACGCGGCCGCAGCGGTGCCGTTCAGCAGGCGCGACAGCGGGTCGTCGAGGAGCCTCCGCAGCTCCGGATCTCCGACCTTGCCGCCTCGCTCCGCGAGCAACCGCGCCTGCTTCGGCCGACGGCCGCCGAGCGAGCCGAGGACGGCGCCGAGCAGGACCAAGCCCAGCGCAGCCTCCACCCACGCGTCGCCGAGATCGAACGCAGTCAGGTCGAGGAGCCAGAACCCGCACGCCACGGCGAGCACGAGCCCGGCGCCGACGAGGACGACGCCGACCCGTGTCAGGCCGAGGAGGAGGGCGATCTCCGACGCCCGCTCCCGCCGCCGCGCCGCCTCCAGACCGACGGCGGCGACCGCCATCCCCGCGAAGAGCGTGACGACGCCGAGCAGGTGGAGGAAGAGCGCGACCGCGTCCAACGCTCCGAATTTAGTACCGACGCCGATTGCGTCGTTCTTCGGATGTGGCCCCCGACGGCAGGCGCCACGATGCGGCCCATGGGAGGCTTCCGAGTGCTGATTGCAGGCGGCGGAGTGGCTGCGCTCGAGGCGGCGCTGGCCCTTCGGCACCTGGCGGAGGAGCGCGTGTCGGTGACGATCGTCGCGCCAGAGCCGCGGTTCTGGTACCGGCCGCTCGCCGTCGTCGAGCCGTTCGGCGGGGGCCGGCTGCACGGCGTCGACCTCGCCGAGCTGGCCGACGAGTGCGGCGCGCTCTTCGAAGTCGACGCCCTCGCCACCGTGGACGCCGAGGCGCACGTCGCGCACACCACGAGCGGCGCCGAGTTCGAGTACGACGCGCTCCTCGTCGCGACGGGCGCGAAGCCCGTCGCCGCGGTTCCGGGCGCGTTCACGTTCCGCGGGCCGGCCGACGTCGAGGCCTTCTCGACGCCGCTGGCCGCAGTCGAAAGACGGCTGGTGTTCGCCGTCCCGGGCGGCGTCGCCTGGCCGCTCCCGCTCTACGAGCTCGCGCTGCAGACGGCTTCCGCCGTCCCGGGCGCCGAGCTCACCCTCGTGACGCACGAGGACGAGCCGCTCGGCGTCTTCGGCGCCGCCGCGACCGAAGCGGCGCGGGAGCTCCTCGACCGCCGCGGCATCATGCTCCGGACCGCGACGTACGCCGTCGAGTTCGAGCACGGCGCTCTCGCGCTCGCACCCGGGGCACGATCGCCGCCGACGCCGTGGTCGCGTTGCCGCGCCTCGCGGGCGTGCCGATCCCAGGGCTTCCTTCCGACGCCGAAGGCTTCATTCCCGTCGACCCGAGCGGCAGGGTGCGGCACGTCGACGACGTCTTCGCCGCCGGCGACGCCGTCGCATTTCCGGTCAAGCAGGGCGGCATCGCCGCGCAGCAGGCCGACGCGGCCGCCGAGACGATCGCCGCCGCGACCGGCGCGCCGGTCGAGCCGGAGCCGTTCCGGCCGGTGCTGCGCGGGCTGCTCCTGACGGGCGAAGCGCCGACCTTCATGCGCGCCGAGCTTGGCGGCGGGAGCGGAGACACGTCCGTCCCGGCCACGGATCTCCCCTGGTGGCCGCCGGGCAAGATCGTGGGGCGCTACCTCGCCCCGTTCCTCGCGGAGCGCGCAGGGGCGATCTGCAAAGCTGCCGGAGGATGACGAAGCTCGCCGCCGCGCACCCGTTCGACGTCGAAGAGGTGAAGCGGCGGCTCGGCGAGGCGGGCGGCGGCTACGAGATCGTCCACGAGTCGCCGGGGCTCGAGGTCGGCGTCTACGTCCTCGTCGCGCCCGAGCCCGACCGGCAGCAGCCGCACGCCGACGACGAGGTGTACGTCGTGCTCGAGGGCACGGGCACGCTCGAGGTCGAGGGCACCAGCGTCGACCTGCGGGAGGGTCACGCCGTCTTCGTCCCCGCGAGGGCCGAGCACCGCTTCAGCGCCTACGAGCACCTGTCGGTGCTCGTGATCTTCGAGCGGCGGCCGGCGTGACCGCGCCCGCGGCCACCGCGGCGGGGCCGCTGAGCCCCGACCAGCTCCGCCTCCTCGACGCCTACTGGCGCGCCGCCAACTACCTCTCCGTCGGCCAGATCTACCTCCTCGACAACCCGCTCCTTCGCGAGCCGCTCCTCCCCGAGCACGTGAAGCCGCGCCTGCTCGGCCACTTCGGGACGACGCCCGGCCTGAACCTGATCTACGCGCATCTGAACCGGGCGATCCGCGCCCGCGACCTGAACGCGATCTACGTCTGCGGCCCTGGGCACGGCGGGCCGGGAGTCGTCGCGAACGCCTACCTCGAGGGCACCTACAGCGAGCTCTACTCGCACGTGACGCAGGACGAGGAGGGCCTCAAGGAGCTCTTCCGCCAGTTCTCGTTCCCGGGCGGAATCCCGAGCCACGCGGCGCCGGAGACCCCCGGCTCGATCCACGAGGGCGGTGAGCTCGGCTACGCGCTCGCGCACGCGTTCGGCGCCGCCTACGACAACCCCGACCTGCTCGTCGCCTGCGTCGTGGGCGACGGCGAGGCCGAGACGGGGCCGCTCGCGACGAGCTGGCATTCGAACAAGTTCCTGAACCCGAGGACGGACGGCGCGGTGCTGCCGATCCTCCACCTAAACGGGTACAAGATCGCGAATCCGACCGTGCTCGCGCGGATCCCGGAGGAGGAGCTCGTCTCGCTCCTCGAAGGCTACGGCTGGCGGCCGCTCCTCGTCTCGGGCGACGAGCCGGAGCCGGTGCACCAGGCCTTCGCCGCCGCGCTCGACGAGGCGCTCGACGGGATCGACGCGGCGAAGCGGGCGAGGAGCCGGCCGGTGTGGCCGATGATCGTCCTCCGGACGCCGAAGGGCTGGACGGGCCCGAAGGAGGTCGACGGCGTGCCGGTCGAGGGCACGTGGCGCTCGCACCAGGTTCCCGTCCTCGGCGTGCGCGAGAACCCCGAGCACCTGCGCATCCTCGAGGAGTGGCTGCGGAGCTACCGGGCCGACGAGCTCTTCGACGAGCACGGCCGGCTCGTTTCCGAGCTGGCGAAGCTCCCGCCGCGCGGCGACCGCCGCATGAGCGCGAACCCGCACGCGAACGGCGGCCTGCTCCTCCGCGACCTCGTCCTGCCCGACTTCCGCAAGTACGCGGTGGACGTGTCGAAGCCGGGCACGACCTCGAGCGAGGCGACGCGCGTCCTCGGCGGGTTCCTCCGCGACGTGATCGCGCGCAACCCGGACAGCTTCCGCCTCTTCGGCCCCGACGAGACGGCGTCGAACCGGCTCGACGACGTGTACGAGGTCACCGCGAAGGTCTGGGAGGCGGAGGTCGAGCCGGTCGACGAGCACCTCGCGCCCGACGGGCGGGTGGTCGAGGTGCTCTCGGAGCACCTCTGCCAGGGCTGGCTCGAGGGCTACCTGCTGACCGGTCGGCACGGCCTCTTCAACTGCTACGAGGCCTTCATCCACATCGTCGACTCGATGTTCAACCAGCATGCGAAGTGGCTGAAGGTGACGCGCGAGATCCCGTGGCGGCGGCCGATCGCCTCACTCAACTACCTGCTCTCGTCGCACGTGTGGCGGCAGGACCACAACGGCTTCTCGCACCAGGACCCGGGCTTCATCGACCACGTCGTGAACAAGAAGGCCGAGATCGTGCGCGTCTACCTGCCGCCGGACGCGAACTGCCTGCTCTCGGTCGCCGACCACTGCCTGCGCAGCCGGCACTACGTGAACGTCATCGTGGCCGGCAAGCAGCCCGCGTTGAACTACCTCACGATGGACGAGGCGGTCGTGCACTGCACGCGCGGGATCGGGATCTGGGACTGGGCCTCTTCGGACGAGCGCGGCGAGCCCGACGTCGTCCTCGCCTGTTGCGGCGACGTGCCGACGCTCGAGACGCTCGCTGCGGCGGCGATCCTCCGCGACCGGCTGCCCGAGCTCAAGGTGCGCGTCGTGAACGTCGTCGACCTGATGCGCCTGCAGCCCGACACGGAGCACCCGCACGGCCTCTCCGACATGGAGTTCGACGCCCTCTTCACGACCAACCGGCCCGTCCTCTTCGCTTACCACGGCTACCCGTGGCTCATCCACCGGCTCACCTACCGCCGCACGAACCACCGCAACCTGCACGTGCGCGGCTACAAGGAGGAAGGCACGACGACGACGCCCTTCGACATGGTGATGCTGAACGACCTCGACCGCTTCCACCTCGTGATGGACGTGATCGACCGGGTGCCCGGCCTGGCGGACTCGTGCGGTCGCCTGCGGCAGGACATGGTCGACGAGCGGCTCCGCGCGCGGATGTGGACCCGCGAGCACGGCGAGGACGCGCCGGCGATCCGCGACTGGACCTGGCCCTACTGAGGGCTCTGCGGGGAACTACGTAGCCGGGAGCCGGGCTCCCTCGGATGGCCGCCCCTTCGGCCGGTGCTATGCATGGGTTTCGCTGCGAGAGGAGGACCCATGAGCGTGACCCACTTCCTTCGCCATCTCTTCGAGATGACCGTCGCGATGATGATCGGGATGGTCGGCAGTGCCGCGATCTTCGTCACGGCGCTCGGGACGACGGTCGATGAGGCGCTCCGCCGGCACGCCGTGGCCTTCGTCGTCGTGCAGGCACTCGGCATGACGATCTCGATGGTCGCCTGGATGCGCCACCGCCGTCACTCGCGGAGAGCCTGCATCGAGATGGCGGCCGCGATGGTGGTTCCGGCGATCCCGCTCGTCTGCCTGCGCGTGGCGGACGTCATCACGGGCTCGGTATGCGGCTTCTACTGCGCCTCGACGATCGTGGCCATGCTCGTGGTCATGCTCTACCGCCGAAGCGAGTACAGCGGACACACGGTTCTCGTACCCGCCCGCTGAACTGCCCGCACGCAGTCGGAGGCTGGCAGGCTTGGCGCATGGCTCGACCTGTCCTCGTCGTCAACGCCGGCTCGACGAGTCTGAAGCTCTCGCTCGTGGAGGCGGATGGGACGGCGGAGCCCGTTGCTTCACTCGCGGTTGCGCCGCACGAGGTAGAGGCCGTGGCGCACCGAGTCGTGCATGGCGGCGAGCGGTTCCGAGAGCCGGTCGTGATCGACGACAAGGTCGAGCGGGAGCTCGCGGCGCTCGCCGACCTGGCGCCGCTCCACAACGGACCGGCGCTGACCGCGATCGAGAGCGCGCGTCGTGCGCTGCCGGACGTCCCGCACGTGGCCGTCTTCGACACCGCCTTCCATGCCACGCTGCCGCCGGAGGCGTCGACCTACGCGCTCCCGCGCCGCTTCCGCGAGGAGCTCGGGATCCGCCGCTACGGCTTCCATGGGCTCTCGGTGCAGTGGGCGGCCGAGCGGGTTCCGGCGGCGCGGCTCGTCGTCTGCCACCTCGGCGGCGGCTGCTCGGTCACCGCCGTCCGCGACGGCAGTTCGGTCGACACGACGATGGGCTTCACGCCGCTCGAGGGCGTGCCGATGGCGACCCGCGCCGGCTCCGTCGACCCGGGTGCGCTCCTGCACCTCCTCCGCCACGGCTCGGTGACCGCCGAGGCGTTGGATCGTGCACTAGAGCACGAGTCGGGCCTGTTGGGCCTCGGGGGCTCGGACGATCCGCGCAAGCTCGAGGGAACCCTCGCGCTCGCCGTCTACACGTACCGGATCGCCGGCGCCGTCGCGGCCATGGCCGTCGCGCTCGGCGGCCTCGACGCGCTCGTCTTCACCGCCGGTGTCGGCGAGGGGTCGGCCTACGTGCGGGCGGAGATCTGCGCGCGCCTCGGCTTCCTCGGCGTCGAGCTCGACGCGGCCGCGAACGAGAGCGCGGTGCCGGACGCCGACGTGGCTTCGCCGACCTCGTCCGTGCGCGTCGTCGTCGTGCACGCGCGCGAGGACCTCGTCGCGGCGCGGGCCGCGCGGCGCCTGCTGAGGTCATGATCTCGTCGTGGCCTTCCGCAAGCTTGCCGCCACGCCCATCGCTCTCGCGCTCCTCTTCGCCGCCTGTAGCGGGGCCACGCACGGAAAGCCGATCTTCCGGGTAGCTCGCGTCGTGCCGGCGGGCGCCGACACGCTCGTCGTCGGCCTCGCACGCACGAGCGGGAAGACGGAGCGGTGCGCGGATGAGCGCGGCTACGTCGACGATTTCGCCGTCGCCCGCGTCGCGCGGGACGGGCACGTCCGAAGCGTCTCGTCGCTCTCGCACGAGCGCCTCCACGGCTGCGTCGGGCAGATCTCGAGCGCCCTGCTCCAGCCGGACGGAGCCCTGCTTCTCTCGGGCTGGGTGCTGCACCCGGGGGAAAGTGGCGGGTATCAGGTCCCTGTCGTCACTCGCTTCCGTCGCGGCGACGGAGTCGACGACGGTTTCGGAAACGACGGCCTGGTCGGCACCGGCGAGCCCGCCGCGGAGCTTGCACTCGCCCCCGACGGCACGATCGTCACCGCAGCAGGGTCACGCCTCGGTCGGGACGGCTCGCTCGAGCCCTTCCGCGCCTCCGTGCCCGGCTCCCGCTACGGCGAGGCGATAGCGCCGCTCCCGGGCGGCGGCTTCGTGGTCGCCGTCATCCAGGGCCAGGAAGACGTTCTGCTGGCGGCCTTCGAGCGGAACGGCCGGCCCGACCCCTCCTTCGGCCGGAACGGCCGCGCGACCGCCCGCTTCGCGCCGGCCGGCGCCGGCTACCGGCAGCTGCTTGACCTCGTGGCCGACCCGGCGCACGGCAAGCTGCTCGTGCTCGGCACCTTCGTTCCCGCGGGCGCCGACTACCGGTACGTCGTCTACCGGTTCGGCATCGACGGACAGTTCGAGCGGAGCTTCGCCGTCGATCCCGGGCTCGGCCGCCATGCGATCACGAGCCGGGTCGCCATCCAGGCGGACGGCAAGGTCGTCGCGCTCGGCGCCGTCGTCGTCGGCGAACGGAACAAGCTCTTCGTCGCCCGCTACACCGCCGAGGGCCGCCGCGACCGTGGCTTCGGACGCGCCGGCGTCGTGCTGCTCGACCTCGCGCGGGCAAGCCAGTTCCTCGACTACGAGGCGGCCGGGGCCGTGCTGGCCGACGGGAAGCTCGTCGTCGCGGGCTCGGCGGCGACGCGGAACACGCTCGTCTACCGGCTGCGGTCGGACGGCTCGCTCGACCGGACGTTCGCGCGCGGCGGCCGCCTTCAGCTGCGAACGCTCCGTGCTCGATGACGACGACGCGCCGATCTACGGCATGAGGCGTACCGTCGTCGTCGCGGTCGCCGCAGCCTCTTTCGCCACTGCCGAGTGCGGCGGCGGTCGGCCTCGACCCGGCGGCGAGCAACCGTGGCGCGGCAGGCGCGACCGGGGTCCGTCGTTCAGGAGGGCCGCCGGAGCAGGCGCCGTCGCATCCTCTTGTCATCCGCAGCCGAGGTGGGCTACACTCGCCCGCGCCTGTCCGCGGAACCAACGCTCCAGGCCCAGTAACCATCAGGGGAGAGGGGATACACGTGAAGAAACGACGCGTGCTCGCGCGGCTTGCGATCGCGGCCGCGGGAGTTCTGATGGTCGCCCGCTTGGCGCCCGCCGCGTCCGCGCGCCTGTGATCCGGCTTCGACGCCTTCTCGCCTCCGGCCGAGCGCACCCGATTCTCGGCCCGCTTCTGCTGCTCATGCTCGTGATCGTGCTGGCGCTGCTGGTGCTCCACGTGATGGAGGACGGGTTCGACGCCGCGACGGATGTCGAGGCGTTCTGCCTCGCGATCGCGACGTTCCTCGGCCTGCTGCTGCTCGAGCGCGTGCGACGGCACGCTCCTGTTCCGATCAGTCTCGTCGCGAGTGGTCGCGGACCGCCGCGCACGGGTAGTACGCCGCCCGCAGCTCCGGCGAGCTCCGCAGCAATCGCCTTGCTCTCGATTCCGCTTCGACGCTGACAGGCGAGCGCCCGATCTTGAGGCGCTTTGCAGTCCTGCAGTTGAAACGGAAAGAAGGAGAGATGAAGACAGAACGCGTTTTGATCCGGCTTGCGGTGGCACTCGCAGGCATGTTCCTAGTCGTCGGGCTGGCGACGGCGGCGTCGGGAGACCCCGACGGCGGTGTCGCCGTCGCCGACGGTGCCCGCGACGCTCAGCAGCATGGAACCACCGCAGGCCATCTGCATCCGGAGGGCTCCAGTTCCAACGTCGCCCTCATCAGCAAACTGAAGCTGAAGAACGTCGTCCCGGAGAAGATCGCCGACGTGGGCGTCTTCAAGGGCTACGCGTACCTCGCCGCGTGGGGAGTCGTGACCTGCAAGTACAACGGCGTCCACGTCGTCGACGTGCGCAATCCGGCGGCCCCGAAGGAGGCCGCCTTCATCCAGGCTAAGGAAGGCAGCTACCCGGGCGAGGGCATCCAGGCGCTGCACATCGACACGACTGCCTACAACGGCGACATCCTCGTCTCGAACAACGAGAAGTGCAAAGACATGGCCGGGTTCGGCGGCATGAACATCTACGACATCTCGAAGCCGGCCAGCCCGACACCGCTCGTCGAGGGGATCGGCGACTCGACCGTCACCGGCCAGGGCAAGAAGGACGCGCACGAGATCCACAGCGTCTTCGCCTGGGACGCCGGCGACAAGGCGTACGCGGTGATCGTCGACAACGAAGAGGGCACCGACGTCGACATCGTCGACATCACCGACCCGAAGAAGGCGTCGCTGATCGCCGAGTACGACCTTGACCAGAGGTTCCCGCAGATCCTCCAGGCCTCGCCCTCGAACCTCACCGAGGTGTTCTTCCACGACGTCGTCGTCAAGGAGATCGGCGGGCGGCAGGTGATGCTGCTCTCGTACTGGGACGCCGGCTACGTGGCGATCGACATGACGAACCCGCTCAATCCGACCTACATCGGCGACACCGACTTCACCAACCCGGATCCGGAAGCGCTCGAGAGCGGCTACACGGTGAAGCCGGAAGGGAACGGGCACGAGGCCGAGTTCACTGCCGACAACCGGTACATCGTCGGCGCGGACGAGGACTTCAACCCGTTCGTGCTCGAGGGCACCAACGTGACCGACGGCACCCCGATCACCGCGAGCCAAGGCAGCGACACGAAGCCGCTCGCCGAAGGCCAGACGATCGAGGGCGTGTCCGTGTTCGTCGGCCGGGCGTGCACCGGCGATCCCGCCGTCCCGGCGGGTGACCCAGCGGTGACGGACATCGCGGTCGTCGAGCGCGGCGTCTGCACGTTCACCGAGAAGGTCGCGAACGTGATCGCTGCCGGCGGCTACGACGCCGTGCTCGTCTTCAACCGGACCGGTACCGATGCCTGTGACGGGACGATCGGCATGCTCGTCGAAGGCGACATTCCGACGTTCGGCGTCGCCCCGCGCGGCCAGGGCTTCGCCATCTTCGACCAGCCATACGACAACGCCGCGTGCCTCGCCGGCACCGGGCCAGCGCAGCTCCCGGTGGCGCTGGGCACGCACGGTGACACGCTCCGCTTCCAGTCGAGCTTCGACGGCTGGGGCTACGTGCACCTCTTCCGCTACGGCAGCGGAAAGATGGCCGAGCTGGATACCTATGCGATCCCGGAGGCACATGATCCGGCGTTCGCGTCCGGCTACGGCGACCTCTCCGTGCACGAGGCGGCGACCTCGCCGACGAGGTCTGACCTCGTGTACTTCTCCTACTACGCAGCGGGCTTCCGCGTCGCGAAGATCACGGGCGGCAAGCTCACCGAGGTCGGGCACTACATCGACGTCGGCGGCAACAACTTCTGGGGCGTGCAGGTCTTCCAGCACGCAGGCCAGGAGTACGTCGCCGCCAGCGACCGCGACTACGGCCTCTACATCTTCCGCTACACCGGAAGCGCCTGAGACACGCGCGGTGGGGGCCGGCTCCGGCCGGCCCCCACCCTCCCGAGCGCTGGCCACCAACGCAGACGACCTCGTCCGTAACGGCACCTCGAAGGCATCGGTCACTCGCTCCATGATGGAACGGGCGGCGCCCACGTCGCCCCTTCCATCCACATGCGAGTGAGACGCCGGGCTCCCGCTCACCGACGTCGAGGTGGACAAGCAAGGCCGGGCGTTCTTCGCCTGCGGCAACTGCGTCATCCCGGCCGGCCAAGAAGGCGGCTGCGCCTTGCCGGTTCAGATCCAGAACTTCCCGTTCGAGCCGAGCCTTTGGCGCTCTCGCCGTCGGCTGCCACCGCCGTCCAGAACTCCTTCACGTCCCGACCGCGCGGCCGACGGCCTCGTCCTCTTCACTCGACGAGCTGTCGTGAAGATCTACGCGCGGAGCCCGGCCGAAGACAGGCGGGTCGCGCTCAACCTCCGTGACGTGCGCCGGCCGCGCACCGTCCTCCGCCGGCTGCCGCAGCCGCGGCCTTCCGTACAGAGACTCCAAGCCTCCGTCTGCCGCTAGCCGGATGAGTTCGTAGGATCCTCGGCGTGAGCTTCGACGACTGGATGCTCGCCCTTCACGTGCTCAGCGCGTTCTCCTACGTCGCCGGCATCACCCTCTTCTGGGTCCTGGTGGTCGCCGTGCGAAGGACGGACACGCCGGACGGAACGATCCGTATGGAGCCGGTCGTGAAGGTCGGCAACGTGGTCGTCGCCGTCGGCGCGGCGGGGACGATCATCCTCGGGGTCTGGCTCGCCTTCTCGGTGGGCGGCTACGACATCTGGGACGGCTGGATCGTCGCAGCGCTCGTGCTCTGGGTGCTCTCGATGCCGCTGGGGCGGCGCACCGGTGTCGCCTACATGCGGGGGATGACGAAGGCGCGCGAGCTGCGGAGCGCCGGGCTGAGCGGCCCGAACGCCGAGCTCCTCGCGCTCAACCGGACGTCGAAGGGAGTCGTCCTGCACGCCCTGACCTCGGCGCTCGTCCTGCTCATCCTGATCGACATGATCTGGAAACCCGGCGCATGAGCGTCCTCGCCGCGGTCCGCCCCGACAGCTGGAACTTCCCCCTCTTCCTGCACGTGGGCGGGGCGATGATCCTCGTCGGCGGCCTGGTCACGGGTGCGGCTGCGCTCGGCTTCGCCAGAGGCGACGGAAGGCTCCTCCGGCTCGGCTACTGGTCGCTCTTGGCCGTCTCGCTCCCCGGATGGGTGCTGATGCGTGCCGGCGCCGAGTGGATCGCCTCGAGGGAGGGCTGGAACGACCTTCCGGAAGGGGTCGCCGACCCGGATTGGCTCACCACCGGAAGAATCGTCGCCGACCTCGGCGGGCTGCTCCTCCTCGTGTCGCTCGTCGCCGGCGGCGCCGGCGTGTACCGGCTGCGGGAGGGCAAGGGCTCGGGCCTGCTCAAGGCCACGCTCGCGCTTTCGATCGTCCTGCTGGCGGCGTACGTGGTCGCGGTGTGGGCGATGGCCGGCAAGCCGGACTAAGGCGCCGACTCGGCGGCGCCGACCTTCAGGAGGCGCGGGCTCTGCCCGCGCCTCCGTCTGAAACGACCGGTCGACCCGACGGACGTCATTCCGAACCGCCTCTTAGCCCGGCCACCTCACATGGCGTCTGCGGACGAGGAGACCTCGAAGACCGTCGCCTCGGGCGGAGCGGCGACGGCGTCCGGAAGCAGCTTCATCACGGTCGCGACCTCCGGCAACGACTCCTGCCGATCGCGCGCCGCCTCGTCCTCGAACACCTCGACCGCGACAACCGAATTCGGATCGACGAGATCTCGAGCGATATCGAAGCTGATCACGCCTTCGACCTCGCGGCTCGGCGCGATGACGGCCCGGAACGCGGCCAGGGCCTCTTCGGTCTTCTCCGGCCGACAGTTCACCTTGAAGCGCAACACGATCATCGTCGTTCCTCCAGTGTCGAGGCGGCGACCGGCGATACTCGCCAACGCTTGAGCGCTGCGTCAAGAGGACCAATGGCATTCAACGGCCTCGCGAAGCGTTCGCAATCGCGCGCTGTACGCGGTTAAATGATCGCGGAGGAGGGCATCGGATCCTCGATCCGACAAGCAGAAGGGGGAGAGTATGAGGAGGATCGTGATCGCAACGGCGGTGTTGGGCGCCGCCCTTGCCTTCGTCGGCGCGGCTAGCTCGGGGCCGTTCACCCCGACCGCGCCATCGGTTGCCTCGAAGCCGAGTCCGTTCCCACCCGGCTGCGAAGGCGTCCCGCAATCGGGAACGCTGTACGAGAACGCCGAGGTCGAGCCGCGCGTCGCGGTCGATCCGGCGGACCCGGCCCACATCGTCGGCGTCTTCCAGCAGGATCGCTGGTCGAACGGCGGTGCCCACGGGCTGGTCACGTCGACGTCGTTCGACGGCGGTGCGACGTGGACGGAGTCGTGGCCGCACTTCAGCATCTGTGCGGGCGGGACGGTCGCGAACGGCGGCGACTTCCAGCGTTCGTCCGACCCGTGGGACTCTTTCTCGCCGAACGGCGTCGTCCATCAGATCTCGCTGTCCTTCAACGACACGAACGCGGACAACGCGATCCTCGCCAGCAGGTCGACGGACGGCGGGCTCACCTGGAGCGAACCGGCGACGCTCTTCCGCGAGAACACCGGGTCGGGGTCACTCTTCGTCGACAAGGAGGCGATCACCGCCGACCCGTTCGACTCGAGCTTCGTCTACGC
>DASQWB010000144.1:0-2323 GCA_035640455.1 Gaiellaceae bacterium
GCCTCGCGGTTGCGCCAGAAGATCAGCTGCTCGAAGCGGAGCTGGTGCAGCAGGACCCTCATTCGGCCTCCGTGTCCATGAGCGCGAGATAGATCTCCTCGAGCGTTGGCCGCCGCACCTCGAGCCCCTCGAGCTCCCTGCCCTCGGCGAGGGCCTGAGCCGTCAGCTCGTGGAGGACGCGCGTCGGCTCCTCGGTGCGGAGGACGACGAGCTCGCCGTCGCGCCGGTAGCGGATCTCGGCCTCGAGCGAGCCGCCGGTCAGCTCGGCCGGCGTCCCGAGCGTGACGATCCGGCCCTCGCGCAGGACGGCGACGCGGTCGGCGAGCTGCTGCGCCTCGTCGAGGTAGTGCGTCGTCAAGAGGATCGTCTTCCCGAGCGACCGCAGCGCCCGGATCATCTCCCACGCGGCGCGGCGCGCGGCCGGGTCGAAGCCGGTCGTGGGCTCGTCGAGGAAGAGGAGGTCGGGGTCGCCGACGAGCGCGATCCCGAGGTCGAGGCGGCGCTGCTGGCCGCCCGAGAGCAGGCGGACGCGCGCGTCGCGCTTGCCTTCGAGGCCGACGAGCCGAATCACCTCGTCGACGTCGCGCGGCCGCTCGTAGTAGCCCGCGAAGAGGACGTGTGTCTCGTGGACGGTGAGGTTCGGGAACAGCTGGGACTGCTGGAGCACGACGCCGATCCGCTCCCGGAAGCGCCGCTCCGCTCGCTGCGGGTCGAAGCCGAGCACCTCGACGCTCCCGCCGTCGCGGCGCCGATATCCCTCGAGGATCTCGACCGTCGTCGTCTTGCCGGCGCCGTTCGGGCCGAGCAGTCCGAAGACCTCGCCTTCCTCGATCTCGAAGCTGATCCCGCGCAGCGCCTCCTCGCTGCCGTACCGCTTGCGCAGCTCCTCGACGCGGATCGCGGTCACAGGTCGACCACGGCCACGCCTGCGGCGGGGAACGGCGGCTCCGCGCCGCCGGTGAGCGCGGCGGCGATCCGGCCGCAGTCGGGTTGGTGGCCGACGACGACGACCGTCTCGCCGCGGCCGGCGACGGCGGCGCGCACGTCCTCCACGGTCGCGCCGGGCGCAAGCCGCTCACTCGGCTCCGGGTCGCCGAGGCCTAGGTCGCGCGCCGTCTGGCGGGCGCGCAGGAGCGGGCTGGAGAGGACGGCATCGGGCTCGACGCCCTCGTCGCGAAGCCGACGTCCGAGCGCGCGCGCCTGCTCGTGCCCCTGCGGCGTCAGCTGCCGGAGCTCGTCCGGCGATCCCGGCGCGGCCTCGGCGTGGCGGACGAGGTAGAGGCGCACCGGCCGAGCATAGATAGCCTGCGGGTGTGCCGACGCTGCGCTACGTCGTCGCGGACGTCTTCACCGACACGCCGCTCGAGGGCAACCAGCTCGCCGTCTTCACCGACGGGCGCGACGCCGACGACGAGACGATGCAGCGGCTCGCGCTCGAGCTCAAGTTCAGCGAGACCGTGTTCGTCCTCCCGACCGAGGCCGACGCGGACGTTCGGATCCGCATCTTCACGCCCGCGGCCGAGATTCCGTTCGCGGGTCACCCGACGCTCGGCTCGGCGTTCGTGCTCGGCGGGCCGCTCCAGAAGCCCGTCATCCGGCTCGAGACCGGGGCCGGGATCGTCCCGGTCGAGCTCGAGCGAGAGGGGGCGCGGATCGTCTTCGGGCGGATGCAGCAGCCGATCCCGACGGCGGCCGCGTACCCCGACGAGCGCGAGCTCCTCGACGCGCTCGGCGTCGCCGAGTCGCGGCTGCCGGTCGAGATCTACGACAATGGGCTCCGGCACGTCTACGTCTGCCTCGGCTCCGAGGAGGAGGTGGCGGCGCTCACGCCCGACTTCGCGCGGCTGGCGCGCAACGGCTCGGCGCTCACGACCAATTGCTTCGCCGGCGAGGGCACGCGCTGGAAGACGCGGATGTTCGCGCCGGGCGGCGGCGTTTCCGAGGATCCCGCGACCGGCTCGGCGGCCGGGCCGCTCGCGCTCCACGTCGCGCGCCACGGCCTCGCGCCCTTCGGCGAAGAGATCGAGATCTCGCAGGGCGCGGAGATCGGGCGGCCGTCGAAGCTCTACGCGCGGGTGCAGGGTTCGGCCGAGAACGTCGAGCGCGTCGAGGTCGGCGGCTCGGCGGTGATCGTCGCGCGGGGCGAGTTTCGTCTCCCGTAAGTCTCCCGTAAGTCTCCCGTAATGGACCCGCGCGAGGCCGCTGAGCGGTGGCGCGAGACCTGGGAGCGCTGCTGGCAGGCGCACAAGCCGGAGCCGATCGTCGCTCTCTACGCCGAGGGCGCCCACTTCCAGACGCATCCCTTCCGGGAGCCGCAGCCGCC
>DASQWB010000145.1:0-4245 GCA_035640455.1 Gaiellaceae bacterium
CGGCAGCTGGTGGATGCCGACGATCGGGAACGTGAACCGGTGCACCCAGATCCCGAAGCCGGCCGGGATCGCCGCCGCGACGACCTGGCCGCCGAGCTTCTCCCACCAGCGCAGGCCGCGGAAGTCGTCGACGGCGCCGACCGTCGTCGCCACGGCCGCGCCGAGCAGGAGACCGCGCGTCTCGCGACCGAGGTCGAGGAACGCGAGCGCGGGGACGAAGATCCCGAGGAAGAGCGCGAGCCCGCCCAGGCGGGGCACCGCGCGGCGATTGATGCGTCGCCCGTCGGGCTGGTCGACGACGCCGAGCAGCCTCGCCATCCCGCCCACCGCCGGGGTGAGCAGGACGACGATCGCGAGCGCGAGCGCGGCGCCGTAGACGACCTGGAGGTGGTCTTCGAGCGTGTGCAGGACCACGCTACTTCGTCCCGTAGAGCCGGTCGCCTGCGTCGCCGAGGCCCGGAACGATGAAGCCGCGCTCGTTCAGGCCGCGGTCGATCGCCGCGCAGACGACGTGCACGTCCGGATGGAGCGAGTGCAGGCGCTCGATCCCCTCCGGGGCCGCGACGAGGCAGACGAGCGTGACCGACTGGGCGCCGGCCTCCTTCACCGTCGAGACCGCCGCCGCGCTCGAGTTCCCCGTCGCGAGCATCGGGTCGAGCACGATCGCGTCGCGCTGGTCGAGGTCGACGGGCAGCTTCACGTAGTACTCGATTGGCTCGAGCGTCTCTTCGTCGCGGTACATGCCGATGAAGCCGACCCGCGCGCTCGAGACGAGCGAGAGGACGCCGTCGAGCATCCCGATCCCCGCCCGCAGCACCGGGCAGACGGCGACCTTCTTGCCCGAGATCCGCTGCGCGGCCATTCGCTCGAGCGGCGTCTCGATCTCCACCGTCTCCGTCGGCATGTCCTTCGTGGCCTCATACGTGAGGAGCAGCGTGAGCTCGTTCGCGAGCTTGCGGAAGTGGACCGTGGGCGTGGCCTTCTCGCGCAGGTACGAGAGCTTGTGCTGGACCAGCGGGTGCTCGACCACCGTGACCCGTCCCGCGCCTTCGGCCGCCGACCCGCTCCCGCGCGGCGAAGCCGCGCTCCGCGGGTCGGCTGTCGCCGCTGGCGGCGCGATCCTCTCCGGGCCCGTGCTATCTCGCACTGTGCCCTCCGGGCTCACGCCGCCAGCAGCGACCCGAAGACGCGGGCAAGCCGGTCGTGACCGGAGCGGTCATGCCACGTAGGACGTGAAGCCGCGGAAGCCCGGGTAGAGCGGGCGCCGAGCGGTGAGCGCGTCGACGCGCGGGATCAGCGACTCGAGGTTCGCGTCCGGGTCGAGCGCGTCGACGATGATCCGACCGACCTCGCGAAAGTCCTCCTCGTCGAAGCCGCGCATCGTCGCCGCGGGCGAGCCGAGGCGCAGGCCCGAGGCGATCATCGGCGGCCGCTCGTCGAACGGGATCGCGTTCCGGTTCGTCGTCACCTTGATGCTCTCGAGCCGCTCCTGGGCGTCCTTGCCCGACCACTGCGAGCTCCGCAGGTCGAGGAGCAGCAGGTGCGTGTCGGTGCCGCCGGTCAGGACGTCGAGCCCGCCTTCGAGGAGCGTCTCCGCCAGCGCGTCGGCGTTCGCGCGGATCTGCCGCTGGTACTCGCGGAAGGGCTCGGTCTGCGCGATCCGGAAGCACGCGGCCTTCGCCGCGATCGTGTGCAGCAGCGGCCCGCCCTGCATGCCGGGAAAGTTCGCACGGTCGACCGCCTGCGCGTGCTCCTCCTTGCAGAGGATGAAGCCGGCCCGCGGCCCGGCGAGCGTCTTGTGCGTCGTCGAGGTGACGAAGTCGGAGTACGGCACCGGGTTCGGGTGCAGCCCGGCCGCGACCAGGCCGGCGAAATGGGCCATGTCCGTGAGGAGGTAGGCGCCGACCTCGTCGGCGATCTCCCGGAACTTGTCGGCCTCGACCGTGCGCGGATACGCCGAGCCGCCGGCGATGATCAGCTTCGGCCGGTGCTCCTTCGCGAGCCGGAGCACCTCGTCGTAGTCCACCACCATCGTGTCCCGCTCGACGCCGTAGTGGACGATCGTGTAGAGGCGCCCGGAGAAGTTGACCTTCAGGCCGTGCGTCAGGTGGCCGCCGTGGTCGAGGCTCAGGGAGAGGATCGTCTCGCCCGGCTGGATTGCCGCGGCGTAGGCGGCCATGTTGGCCTGCGCCCCCGCGTGGGCCTGGACGTTCGCGTGCTCGGCGCCGAAGAGCGCCTTCGCGCGGTCGATCGCCGTCTGCTCGATCTCGTCGACGACCTCGCACCCGCCGTAGTAGCGCTTGCCCGGATAGCCCTCCGCGTACTTGTTCGTCGGCGTCGAGCCGATCGCCTCGAGGATGCTCGGCCACGTGAAGTTCTCCGAAGCGATGAGCTCGATCTGCCCGCGCTGGCGCTCGGCCTCGCGCTCGAGCAGCACGGCGATCTCGGGGTCGACGTCCGCGAGGCCGGCGGTGCGGAGGTGGTCGATCGTTTCCTGCGCTACGGCCATCGGCGACTCCTCTCGTTTCGAAGGAGGATACTGCGGCGGTCAGGCGGCGGCTGCGCCCGCCCGGCCGAGCGCCTCCTCGACCGAGCCGGCGCCCTCGCGCAGCACGCGCGGCTCGGGGCCGGTGAAGTCGATCACCGTCGACGGCGCCCCCGGCAGCTCGCCGCCGTCGATCTCGGCCGCGGCCGCCTCGCGCAGCTCGCGCGGGACGTCCTCCAGCGTTCTCGGCTCCGGGCCGCCCCGGAGATTCGCGCTCGTTGCGGCGACGGCGCCGACGCGCGCCAGCACCGCCGCGGCGTCGCCGGCGAGCTTCGGGACCCGTACGCCGATCGCGTCGGGGCGGTCACCGGTGAGCCAGCGAAAGCGGCGCCCGGGGTTCGGGAGGACGAGGGTGTACGGGCCGGGGAGCAGCGCACGCACGAGCCGCCCCGCGCGACCGCGAAGCTCGGGCACGCATTCGAAGAGCATGTCGACGTCGCTCGCGAGGATCGCCGTCGGCTGCGTCTCGGGCCGTCGCTTCAGGCGGTAGAGACGCTCCACCGGCGCGGCGGAGTACGGCGTCGTGCAAAGGCCGTAGACCGTGTCCGCCGGCAGGATCACCGGCCGGCCGGCACGGATCGCCAGCACGGCCTCCTCGATCACGGTCGCACCCCCTCGACCACCCGCTCTCTTCCTGCCAGGTCGCGCGTGATCCTAATCTCGCGGTAGCCGAGGCCGTCGAGCGCGCGGGCGACCCGCGCCGCCTGCCGCGGCGCAACCTCGAGCACGAGCCGGTCCGTCCTCGCGACCCGCGCCAGCTCCTCCTGGAAGCCGTCGCCGACGAGCGCGAGGCGCGGCTCCCAGTCACGGATCTCCGGCTCGAGCGCCTCGAGCTCCTTGGGCGCGACATAGGGCGGGTTCGACACGACGAGGTCCCAGCCCTCGGCCGCGACCTCCGTCCCGCCCTGCCGCAGCTCGACCGGCAGACCCGTGCGCTCGACGTTCTCGCGCGCGAGCGACAGGGCCTCCTCGGAGACGTCGACCGCAGTGACGCGCGCGCCCGGGTGCTCGTCCGCGATCGCGAGCGCGATCGCGCCCGCGCCGACGCCGACGTCGAGGACGCGCGGCCGCTCCAGGCCCGCGAGCAGCGCGAGGCACCGCTCGACGACGACCTCCGTCTCGGGCCGCGGCACGAGCGCCCGCCGGTCGGTCGCGAGCGTCAGCCGCCGGAAGCCCCACTCACCGAGGACGTAGGCGAGCGGCTCCCGCGCCTCGCGCCGGGCGAGCAGCGGCTCGAAGCGCGGCGAAACCTCTCGCTCGGGAGCCGCGTAGAGCGCCGTCCGCGACACGCCGAGCGCGTGCGCGAGCAGGAGCTCCGCGTCGACCCGCGCCGTCTCGACTCCCGCGCGCGCGAGCCGCCGCTCGGCGGCCCGCAGCGCCTCGCGCACGGTCACTCCAGGGTGAGGCGCTGCTCCTCGGCGGCGAGCGCGTCGGTGAAGTGGCCGAGCTGCCCTTCGAGCACGCGGTCGAGCTGGTGCAGCGTGAGCTTGATCCGGTGGTCGGTGACCCGGTTCTCGGGAAAGTTGTAGGTGCGAATCTTCTCCGCTCGCTCGCCGCTACCGATCTGCGAGCGCCGCGTCGCGTCGAGCTCGGCCTGCTGGCGCTCGCGCTCCCGCTCGTAGAGCCGCGCCCGCAGCACGCGCAGCGCCTTCTGGCGGTTCTGGAGCTGCGACTTCTCGTCCTGCATCGAGACGACGATC
>DASQWB010000146.1:0-26299 GCA_035640455.1 Gaiellaceae bacterium
TTCGACGTTCCGGACCTGTCCGGAGGAGAGTCACTCACACATGCGCTCGCGCACCAATGGCCGTCGTACGCGAGCTACGTCGTCAGCTTCGTGACGATCGGGATCATCTGGGTGAACCACCACACGCTCTTCCGCCACATCGCGCGTGTCGACCGCGTCTTCCTCTTCATCAACGTCGGCTTCCTGATGACGGTCGCGTTCCTTCCCTATCCGACCACGGTCGTCGCGAAGTTCATCCGCTCCGACGACGCGCAGGCCGCGGCCGTGATGTACGGCCTGACGCTGACGACGATGGCGATCTTCTTCAACGTGCTTTGGCAGTACGCGGCCCGCGGCTATCGGTTGCTAGCGGCGGACGCCGACCGGCGTGAGGTAGCCGGAATCACGCGCAGCTACTGGCCGGGTGCATTGCTCTATGGGACTGCGACCGCGGTGGCATTCGCAAGCGCCACCGCCAGCGTGGTCATCTATGCGCTCCTCGCCCTCTTCTACGTGCTGTCGAGCACGCTGTGGTCGGGATCAGCCTCCTGACCCTTGTTCCCGGCGTCGTCGGCGGCTCGGAGACCTATGCGCGCGAGCTCGCCCGTGCACTCGCCCGAGTCGGAGAGCTCGACTATCGCGTCTTTGTGCCGGCGATCGCGACCGACGCCGCCGACGGACTCCCGTCCCGAACGGTCACGGCCTATCCGGCCGGCCGATCGATCCCGCGCCGCGCGGCGGCCATGGCCTTCGCGGCCGCGTCCCCGCCCCCGCTTCGCCGCCAGCTCGAGCTCGACCGGCTCGACGCTATCCACTTCCCACTCTCGGTCATGCTCCCGCCGGTCTCGCGACCGCCCGCGGCGACGACGGTGCTCGACGTCCAGCACGAGCTCTACCCGCGCTTCTTCTCGCGCGCCGAGCTCGCCTACCGCCGCGTCGTCTACGGCTGGACAGTACGGCGCAGCCGGATCGTGATCACGATCTCGGAGCACGCGCGGCAGGGCCTCGTCGAGCGGCTCGGGCTCGACCCGGCGCGCGTGCGGGCGATCCACCTCGGCATCGACCATGAGCGCTTCCGGCCCGGCGACGAGGAGCGCGAGGACTCGCTCCTCTACCCCGCGCTCGGCTGGCCGCACAAGAACCACCGGACGCTTTTCGCCGCCTTCGCGCTCGTGCGCGCGCGCCGTCCCGGCCTGCGGCTCGTCCTCACCGGCTATGAGGGGACTGTCCCCGAGGGTGTCGAGGCGCGCGGACGTGTGCCGGCAGACGAACTGCTGAGCCTGTACCGCCGGGCCGCGGCGCTCGTCTTCCCGAGCCTCTACGAGGGCTTCGGCCAGCCGCCGCTCGAGGCGATGGCCTGCGGCTGCCCCGTCGCGTGCTCGAACGCGGCCTCGCTCCCCGAGGTCGTCGGCGACGCCGCCCGGCTCTTCGACCCCGAGTCCTCCGAGGACATGGCCGCCGCGGTCGAGGATGTTCTCGACCACTCCGCGGAGTGGGCCCGGCGCGGCCTCGAGCGCGCCCGCCTCTTCAGCTGGGACGAGTGCGCCCGTCGGCACGAAGCCGTGTACCGCGAGCTCGCCAACCTAGCCGAGGCGCATGAGTAGCGCGATTGCGCCGAACATGAGCCGAGCGCGGACGAGAAGACCTTTCTTGACGCGGTGGTGAACGCAGACGAGCTTTCGGCTTTCCACAGCAGATCGGGCAACCTTCGTTCGGTGACGATTCTTCGAACCAGACCGCTTGTCTTCGTCTCATCGACTATCGAAGAGCTTCGCCTGCCGCGGTCAGAGATCGAGGAGTCGCTGCGGGCACTCGACCTCGTCGACCAGTGGCTCTTCGAGTTCCACGCGGTCGCCGCCGGGCCTCCACCGGATGCGCAGTACCTCCACTTAGCCGCAAGCTCCGACATATTCGTTCTGATCATCGGGCACCAAATGTCGGAAGCGACGCGCGAGGAGTACGCCCGGGCCTTCGACGACAACCCGCACAAGATCCTTCCGTTCTATGTCGGCAACTCCAACGACGACGTAAGGGAGTTCCGACGGCTTATAGATAGTCGCCACTCGCGCGTCACTGTCGATGACGCTGGCGCTCTCGTTCGACCGGTAACAGATGCTGTCGAGGCGAGCGTGCTCGACGGACACCTCCTCGTTCCACCACTTCGGCGAACTTACCGCGACCGCCTCGAGCGGCTAGATGCCCTTGTTGGCTTGGACACGCCGCTGTCGTTCGTTCCGTATCTTCTTGACGGCCCAGGGGGCTCGATGCGCCCTCAGGACCTCTGGTCTCAGACGCCACGCTTAGTAATCAACGGAATAGGCGGCGCGGGCAAGACCTACTTAGCCTTGACTACGTTGTACGCGGTCGCGGCTGATGGGTTCACATTACCTCTCTATCTGCGTTGGCTTCGAAGCGGGGACGACGTCGTTGCTCGCGCCGCCGCCGCATTCGACGCGGTTCGCTTCCAACCGGGCCAGGAGCTGATCGAGAGATACTGCCGCGAGGGAAGACTCGCCCTCTGCATCGACGGCATCGATGATCTTCGTTCCTCGGAACGTATCGAAGCTCTCGCTGGGATCGCCGAGTTTGGAGAACGCTTCCCGCGCGTGCGCATCGTGGTACTGGCCCGTCTGCTGCCCGATCATGCGCTCCCGACCTTCGAACGGAGCGAGGTCGCGCCGCTTCCTGGGAGCACCGTCGAGTCGCTCTTCGAGCTTCAAGGCTTCAACGGCTTTCAACTCGAGCGCGACGTTCCGAAGCGGATTCGTGACCTGGTGGAGCGGCCGTTCTGGGCGCGAGTTCTGGCGACGGTCGGATTAGACGCCGAAACCGGCCTTGTGGTTCTCGATCGACTAATCGAGCAGCGACTCCGCGCTGTTCTGCCTGATGAGCCGCGACGACAAAAACTGCGCGCCATTCTCGAGGAGCTCGCCCTGGGCATCCGTCCAAGCGTGTCCGTCGGATGGGAGCAAGCGATCAAGAACGTTCGCGAGCTGTGGCAGGAGCCGCAGTTCGCGACGTCCTTCGAGGCTGAGCCGGCCGAAATCCTTCTTGAGCAGGCGAGGGCGACGGGACTCCTCGATCTTGAGGATGAATTCACCTTTATTCATCCACTGATCGCGACGATGTTTGCCGCCGAGGCTGCGGCGCGACGAGCCGATCCTAGGACCGCTAGCGATCCGGAACTCGCGGCGTTTATCGCTGGGCTTTTGTCCGAAGAGCGGCACGACAACCTGCTCGAACTCCTCAAGCACCACGATGTGTTCACGCTCGCGCGTGCGCTTCGCCTGCGCCCGTCGGCGCAGCGTCGGGCGGCGCCCGAGGAGGACGCAGAGCGCTATGCACGGACATTGCGAGAGCTGGGACCTCTTGTCTCCTCTGAACCGCCGCCTAATGGTGTCTCCATTCTCGGCGCCGGACGCTGGCTCGCTGTCAAAACGCGCGGCTCAGAGGCGATCGATCTATCCGACGAGGAGTTCTCGGAATGGAGTCGCCCTAATGGCGACGAACTGGCTTTCGTCCTCTGGCCAGAGAATCCGTTTGAAACTGCTCTGCCTGAGTTCGTTGCGGCAGGCGAAATCGTGTACGCCTTCAAACGCAATGCCGATCGGCGCCTCAAGGTGCGGACCGATCTCGGCCCGGAGGAGGAGCTTGAGCCGCTACTTCGCGACCAGTCGGGCTTTGCTGAACGAGCGCTCACCTTCTTCTCAGAGTGGCGTGACGAGATCAACCAACTTGCAACCGAAACCGGGCTGGACCGCAGCGCTGCGTTAACGCTTCCAAGCGGCGAGCCTCAGCTCGTCCTCTTTGAAGCCGGGCCGCGTCCTCCATTGCTCTACTACTCGTGGGACGGCGAGCCCTCCTTCACGCGGAGCGATGGAGCCGAGCCGAACGCTCCGGCATTCGACGCAAGGATTGTGCTGCGTAATCCTCACACTGAGGCGGCGAGGTGGTTGCGCGAGCAGGCCGAGAGAGAGCTTGGGAGCGCGCTCAACTCGGCCTCGTGGCTGCGTCCTGAACTTCTGGCCGGGTGGGCCTGGTGAACGACGTCGAGCTGGCCACCTTGGAGTTGGGCAGAACGCTGCGCGAGCGTGAATTCGGACAGCGGCTGAGGGAGATCCATCCATCTCGCCGGGCAGGCGAAGCATCGTTCGACTCTCTCGCCGCCTACGAGCTGAGCAGCGGGCCGGCAGTGCGACGAACCTTCCACACGCTGGAGATGACGAATCTCGCTGGCCAGCCTCTCAACCTCACCGACGAAGACCGCGAGTACGTCACGTGGATTGGCCAAGCTTGGCTCGCGATGCGTCGCATAGCCGGCCGCTGCTGGCGACCAATTCCTCCGGACGTGCGGCTGCTGGTCATCGACCAGGACGATCTCGGACCGGCAGCGTCGCCTTACATCCCGGCGAGCCGCGAGCACGAATACGGTCCGGCGCTTGCCTTTGCCGGTCTCGACACGCCGGAGGTAGCAGAGAAGATCACAGCGGTCGTGGAGGCCTGTCGTTCGACGGCCTGCCACGAGCACGTCAGCGAGCTTGTCGAGTGCGGGCAATCCGATACCGCGTTCCTGAGGACGCTCGCGGCGCAGCGTGCGCGCATTGTCTCACGGCTCGACTTTCGGGAGCGGCTCACCATCGGCGAGGCCAATCAGCGGCGTTACGCCATCGTGCAGCGGGCCTACGACTCCGCCCCCGCCGACGTGCGGGAGTTCGCCGACGCTGTGCGCGCCTACAACGAACTCGTGAACTACGTCCTCTTCGCCGTCCTCGGGTTCGCCGAAGGTCACGAGATCATCGAGATCAACGAAGACACCGGCCCGATCCGCTGCCGTCGTAAGCCACGCCTCCTCTGGGTGCATTTCGCCTCATTCGACCCGCGGCTCTTGCTCGCCAGCCATCCTCCCTCGCCGTTCGTACTGAAGGCGAGCACACCACTCGACGGGCTGTACATGCTCGAGGGATCATCGATGCGCTGGTCCGGACGAACCCTCGTCGATGTTCACGCGCGACGGATGCGCGAGCTCGAGGAGCGCCCGCCCGCAATCGCTGCCTAAGAAGCTCGCACCAGGTGCGAGGTTGCGCGAGAGGCGCTGCCCATGCGGCGCCTGGAGCGAACGGAAAGTGATTCGAGCGACCGCGCTGCAATACCCATCAGTACGGCAGCGCGACGCCGCCACGAGGTCGCAGGACGCCACGGCCGCATCGAGCGCGACGGCATTGCATCGCCGTCGGCAAGCGGCTCCGCAGCAAGCGGGCGATGGGCCCGGCCGCCCCACGCTCCCTAGCCGCTTATCTGCTCCAACTCGTGCTGGAGCTCGGCCAGCTCCGCGCCGCCGGCCATGAGTCGTACGAGCTCCTGCTGGTCGATCTCCCGCTTGGCGTACGTCCCGAGCGTCTGCCCCCGGTTCAGGATCACGAAGCGGTCGCCGACCGGGTACGCGTGGTGCGGGTTGTGGGTGATGAAGACGACGCCGGCGCCGTGCTCCCGCGCGCGGACGACGTTCCGCAGGACGATCCCGGAGGCCTTCACGCCGAGCGCCGACGTCGGCTCGTCGAGGATCAGCACTCGCGCGCCGAAGTAGACGGCGCGCGAGATCGCGACCGCCTGGCGCTCGCCGCCGGACAGCGTCCCGACCGGCTGGTCAGGGTCGCGGATGTCGATTCCCATCGCCATCAGGTGCCGCCGCGCCTCCTGCCTCGCCGTCCGCACGTCGAGGTACCGCACCGGCGGCGCGCCCCTCGTCGGCTCGGCGCCGAGGAAGAAGTTCCGCCAGACAGACATCAGCGGCACCATCGCGAGGTCCTGGTAGACGGTCGCGATGCCGGCGGCGCGCGCCTCGCGCGGCGAGCCGAACCGTGCCTCCTCGCCGTCGACGAGGAGCCGGCCCGCGTCGGGCTGGTGGACGCCGGACAGGATCTTGATCAGCGTCGACTTGCCGGCGCCGTTGTCGCCGAGGATGCACAAGACCTCGCCCGCGTCGAGGTGCGCCGAGATGTCCTTCAAGGCGATGACGTTGCCGAAGTACTTCGAGACCTTGTCCGCCGCGAGCAGGTGTGTCATGCCCGGCTCCTCGCCGCCGCCCAGCGGATGAGGGTGTTCAGCATCACCGCGAGGAGGAGGATGACGCCGAGGAACAGCCGCTGGTAGTCGCTGTTCCAGCCCGCGAACGGGATCCCGACCGTGATCATCCCCATGATCAGCGCCCCGATCGAGGCGCCGACCGCCGAGCCGTAGCCGCCCGTGAGCAGGCACCCGCCGACGACCGCGGCGATGATGTAGACGAACTCGTTCCCGATCCCCTGATCCGCCTGAGCCGAGCGGATCTGGAGCGCGATCATGATCCCGAGCAGCGAGGCCATCGTCGAGGTGGTCATGAAGAGCGCGATCTTCGTGCGCAGCACCGGCACGCCGACGTTGCGCGCCGCGGTCGCGTCGCCGCCGACGGCGAAGATCCAGTTGCCGAAGCGCGTCCGCGCCAGTACCCAGGTCGCGACGACGGTGATCACGATCCACCAGATGACGCGGTCGGGGAAGGCGTACGTCGTGAAGGTCGAGCCGAGGAACCGGTGGGCCGACCGGAAGCCGGAGGCCGTGTCGACGTCGGGGATGTAGACGCTGCCGGTCGCCCGCCGCGTCAGGCCGGCGTTGAGGCCGGCGAGGCTGAAGAAGGTGCCGAGGGTGACGATGAAACTCGGCAGGCGAGTCTTCATCACCAGCATCCCGTTGATGAACCCGATCGTCAGGCCGAAGAGGAGCACGAGGAGGATCGCCGGCCAGACGTTGAGGTCGGGACGCGTAACGAGATAGGCGAACAAGAGGCCGGCGCTTCCGGTCATGACCCCGGCCGAGAGGTCGAACTCGCCGGCGATCATGAGCAGCGCGACCGGCACGGCCATGATCCCGACGTTCGAGGCCTCGTCCGTCCAGAGCGCGAAGCCGTCGAGCTCGGCGAACTTCGCGCCGGCCGCCCAGAGGAAGAGGAAGAAGACCGCGACGACGCCGACCATCGAGCCGATCTCGGGGCGCTGGAAGAGGCGGGCGGCGAGGCCGACGCGTGCCAGCCGCTCG
Source organism: Gaiellaceae bacterium (assembly GCA_035640455.1). Lineage (GTDB taxonomy): Bacteria > Actinomycetota > Thermoleophilia > Gaiellales > Gaiellaceae > AC-50. The sequence continues at coordinate 7,051 of DASQWB010000146.1, forward strand.
TCGCGGGCGAGACCGGATTCTGCGACCTGTGCCATTCGGCCTCCCTTGCTCGGTGGACGCGGCGGCGCCGCGCCCACCGAGCTAACTCGTCCTAGCGCGTGCCCCTCCTGGCGTAGGCGGCCACCTTCGAGGCGTTGCCCTTCTCCACGTAGCCCGGCCCCGTGAGCACCGGCTGGCCGCCGCCGACGGTGTTCAGGTTGTACCGGTAGAGGTAGAGGAACACGATCGGCAGGTAGCCCTGCTCGAACTGCTGCTGGTCGACGGCGAAGAGCATCTGCCCCCTCTGGATCGCCTTGATCACGTCGCTCGAGAGGTCGAAGGTCGCGATCTTCGCCTTCGAGTTGGCGCTCGCGGCGGCGTCCTTGGCCGCCACGCCGACCTGCGGGTTGAGCGCCAGGATGGCGTCGATCGACCGGTCGGCCCGGAGCTTCGTCTTGATCTGGTTCGTCGTCGTCGAGATGTCGCTCACGCCCTTGACCTGGAGGCGCGACGTCTTGCCGCCGAAGCCCGACTTCGCGCCGGAGTAGCGCTGCTCGAGGCCGATATTCCCCTGCTCGTGGATGATCACGAGGAGCTTCTTGCCGCCGGCGGCCTTGAGCTTCTGGCCGGCTCCCCGACCGGCGATCGTCTCCGTCTGGCCGACGTGGGTGATCGCGCCGAGCGACTTGAACGCCTGCACGCCCGAGTTGATCGTTATGATCGGGACGCCGGCCCTCCGCGCCCGGCGCAGCGGGTCCTTGAGCGCGCTCGGGTTCGGAGCCGAGACGACGAGGCCGCCCGGCTTGCGCGCGACGGCGGTGCCGATCAGCTGGGCCTGCTTCTGTGGGTTGTTGAAGCTCTCGCTGTAGTTGACCTTGACGCCGAGGTCCTTCCCGGCCTTCAGGACGCCCTTCTTGACGACGGCCCAGAACGCGTCGCCCGCTCCGTGCGTGACGACGGCGAAGGTGCTCGACGCCTCGGCCGCGGCGGGGCTCTTGGCGGCGGCTCTCGCCGCGGCAACCGGGGAGCCGAGGAACGCCGCGCCCGCCGTCAGCAGGCCGCCCTTGACGAAGAGCTCGCGACGGCTCAGGCCCGTCTCGTCCTCCTCGATCGCTTCCCACTCCACCTGCTCGTGCTCCGTCATGCTCGACTCTCCTTTCTCGGGGGTGTCGGTTTCCCTTCTCAGGCGACCTCGGCGGTCTCGTGGACGACGCGGACCGTACGCCCTTCGCGGAACGAGCGCTCGCAGGCACGCGCAAGGACGAACGCGGCGAGCCCGTCCGCGCCGCTCACCGCCGGCTGGCGGCCCTCACGGATCGCGGCCGCGAACTCCTCGAGCTCGAGCGCGTACGCCTCGCGGTAGCGCTCGGTGAAGTCGGCTACCCAGTCGACGGCGGCGCTCCCGGGCGTGAGCCAGACGTTGTCGAAGCGGCGGTGGCCGCCGATCCGGACGGTCGCCCGCGAGCCGACGACCTCGGTCGAGGACTCGTAGCCGTAGCCCGCGACGCGGCTCTCGTCGATCACGCCGAGCGCGCCGCTCGCAAACCGAAGCGCCACGACGGCATTGTCGACGTCGCCGGCCTCGGCGAACGTGGGATCGGAGAGGGCGGCGCCGAAGGCCGTCACCTCCTCGATCTCGCCCACGAGCCAACGCGCCGCGTCGAGGTCGTGGATCGTCACGTCGACGAAGAAGCCGCCGGAGCGGCGGATGTAGTCGATCGGCGGCGGGCGCATGTCGCGGAGCGTCGTGCGGAAGAGGTACACGTCGCCGAGCTCGCCGGTCGCGATCCGCGCCGCTGCCGCGGCGTGGTCGGGATCGAAGCGCCGGTGGAAGCCGACCTGGAAGGCGATGCCCGCCGTTCGGGCGGCGGCGAGCGCGCGCTCCGTCGAGGGCAGGTCGAACGAGATCGGCTTCTCGCAGAACACGTGCTTCGAAGCCGCCGCGGCCTGCTCGATCATCGTCGCGTGCGTCGGCGTGGGCGTGGCGACGACGACGCCGTCGAGGCTCCGGTCCATCAGGAGGTCCTCGTAGGAGGTCGACCAGTCGACGCCGAGACGCGTTCCGGTCTCGCGCGCGAGACCGGCATCGAGGTCCACCACTCGCCCGAGCTCGATCGAGGACGCGAGGCCGGCGAGGTTGTCGGCGTGCAGGCGGCCGATGCGGCCGAGGCCGACGACGCCCAGACGGACACGCTCGCTCGCGTTCGTCGCTCGCATTGCTCGGATGCGGCAACGTTCTCACCCTGCGCTTCTCTTGTCGAGCCTGTGGAGGCGAGCTACGCCAGAGCCGCAGCGCCGCGGAGCCGCGCGAGCTCGGCGTCCACGAGTAGCTGGACGAGCTCCCTGAAGCCGACCGTCGGCCGCCAGCCGAGCCGCTCGCGCGCCTTCACCGGGTTTCCGACGAGGTCGTGGAGCTCGGCCTTGCCGCGGCGGAGCGCCTCGTCGATGTGGACGTACTCGCGCCAGTCGAGCCCGACGTGCTCGAAGGCGTGCGTGACGAGCTCCTCGACGGTGTGCGACTCGCCGCTCGCGATCACGTAGTCGTCCGGCTCGTCCTGCTGGAGCATGAGCCACATCGCGCGGACGTAGTCGCCGGCATAGCCCCAGTCGCGGCGCGCGTCGAGGTCGCCGAGCCAGACGTCGGCGCGCATGCCGAGGCTGATCTCCGCCGCCGCGGCGGCAACCTTCCGCGGCACGAAGTCGAGCGGTCGGCGCGGCGACTCGTGGTTGTAGAGGATCCCCGCCGAGGCGTGCAGCCCGTAGCGGTGGCGGTAGCTCCCGGTGATGAAGTGCGCGTAGGCCTTTGCGACGCCGTACGGCGTGAGCGGCGAGAGCGGCGTCGTCTCCGTCTGGGGCGTCTCGTGCGGCTCGGCGCCGAAGATCTCGCTCGACGAGGCCTGGTAGAAGCGGATCCCCTCGTCGACGTGGCGGATCGACTCGAGCAGCGCTGTCGCACCGACCGCCGCGAACTCCGCCGTCAGCACCGGCTGCTCCCACGACACCGGCACGAACGAGACTGAGGCGAGGTTGTAGACCTCCTCCGGCCGGCACTCCTCGAGCGCCTTCACGAGCGAGAGCTGGTCGAGCAGGTCGGCCTGGATCAGCTCGATGCGCTCGCGGATCCCGGTGAGGTTCTCGTAGCTCGAGGGGGCGCGACGGACGACGCCGAAGACCTCGTAGCCCTCGCCGAGGAGGAGCTCCGCGAGCAGCGAGCCGTCCTGGCCGCCGATGCCGGTGATGAGGGCTCGGCGCGCGGCCATGCGCGGCGATGATACTGACCGCCCTTGACGCGGCTTACGGATGATCTACGCGCCTCGCCGCCCGGCCTCCACGGCGCGGGGGACGAGTACTGGGGCCTAGCCTGGGCGGCGCTCGCGTGGCTGGAGGAGAACGTGTCGGCCGGGATGGCGACGCTGGAAACGGGCTCCGGCTCGTCGACGCTCGTCTTCGCAGCCGCGGGCGCCGAGCACGAGGCAGTGACGCCGGATCCTGCCGAGGAGGAGCGGATCCGCGCCGAGTGCGAGCGGCGCGGGATCGACAGCTCGTCTGTTCGGTTCCGGATCGGCCCGTCGCACGAGGTGCTGCCGCAGTTGGAGCCGCGCCCGCTCGACCTCGTCCTGCTCGACGGCGCACACGGTTTCCCGTACCCGGTGCTCGACTGGTGGTACGTGGCGCCGCACGTCCGCGTCGGCGGCCTCGTGCTGCTGGACGACGCGTACATGCCGCCGGTGCGGGTGCTCGTCGACGCGCTGCGCGAGCAGCCGGCGTGGGAGATGGCCGCGCCGATCGGCCAGCGGACGGTCGCTGTGCGCAAGGTGGTAGAGGGCCTGCCGCCCTTCGACTGGCACGGCGAACCGATCGGCGGCCGGATGAGCTTCGGCTACCTACCGCCGGCGCACCGCGCGGCGGCGTCGCTGCGCCACCGGGTGTTCAGCACGCCGCTCGGCCTACGCGCGGTTGCCCTCGCGCGCCGCCGCTCGGCGCTCCGCTGGCGCAAGCGCGGCTAACGATCTACCGCGACTGGGACTGTACGAGGTTCGCCTGCTTGTCCCAGAACTTCTTGAGATCCCGCTTGCGTCGAGCGGCTCTACGAACCCAAGACGGGGTCCCGTTCTGTCGGATGAGACGGGCCTGGTCGCGACAGAAGCTCGCCGAGAACTGCGCGCGCCCGGCTAGCACCGCCTTTTCTGATCCCTCTCGGCAGAGCCCGAACCCGCATTCGTGCTTGCAATCGCGGTCGATTCCCTCGCGGCGGGAGCTCTTCGAGATGCAGGGCGGAAGCTCCGGCCAGACAGCGGTCTCCCACGCCCACTTGGTGTCGTGCTCCCAAAGTCGATACGTCATGTTGCTGAGGAGCACGACGTCGGCGGCGAGCTGAGCAAGCGCGTCTCTCCCGACTTCCACCCACCTCACGGCATCGCGCTCGTGGCTCCACATGTACATGTACTTGCTGAGCGTGGAGGACGTGCCGTCCGGGACCTGCTTGAGGTCGAGTAGCGCGCAAAGGGCGAACTCGATCCCCTTCTTGACGAGCTGGTGGGATTCATTCCAGAAGAGTCCGTCGAGCTCCACCCTGATCGTGTCGGCTTCGTGTGGGTGCTCCCACGCATACGCGAGCAGGGCCTGAACGAGAACGAGCCGGACGTGCCAGAAGCGAACATCTCCGTTTCGTTCGAAGAGGAGCTCACGGACGAGCTCGACGTTCTTGTCGACCTGCCTGCGGTTGAGGATCGCGAGCTTTAGCCCTTGCGCCAGCGCCATCTGCCCGCGTACCGGCGACATCCGATCCTCGAGACAGACGTCCCTGAGCTTAGAGAGCTCCTCCTCCACAGAGATCGGGGAGTCGCGGAGAGCCGGGAGGATCCAAGCCAACGAGGCGACCTTCTGGCCTCTTCTATTGGTCGCACGGCTTATGCGTTTCTTCTTTACGGCCGCCGAGAGCGCCTTGTCCATCTCCGGCTTGAGCACTCGCGTCGGCTCGCCCTCGGACAGGGCGAGCGCTTTCGCGGCCCACCACTCGATCTCGAGGTTTTGATTCGTCGCGAGGCGCCAGAGCAGCAGATGTGCGCCGGGGTGCGGCCACGTCGCAAGCGCCCGTACCAGCCCGAGTAGCTCGTGGGCCCGCCATTCTTGGGCAATCCGTTTCTGCGGGTTGTCGAACTGCTTGACGCATTCCTCGGCCGCCGTGGCGACGCGTCCCGCGAAAGCGGTGAGTCCACAGGCGCAGACGATGCGAATCGCAGCGACGGCAAGCAACGGCCGGTTCCGGCAGTTGTCGAGCTCCTCCAAGAACGTCTTGAACGTCGCGCGACGGGCTTCCTCGTGCTCCAGATGCCAGAAGATGAGGGTGGTACGCACGTAGCGGTCGCGGCGCTTGCGCTGGTTCTTGCTCTTCGCGACCAGGCGCACGTCGTCCAGGAGCTGTGAGGGGTCCTGGCGTCGCCGGGCCACGAGGTAGGCGCCGAGGTCCTCGCTCGCGAAGCCGACGCTCTCGTCCCCGCTCCAGAGCAGGTTGAGATCCTCTGCGTCACTGAGCGCGAGGTCGTCGGCCTTCAGGCTGGTCCGGGCGACGCTGATGCGATCGGCGTCACCGATCTTCAGCCTCTTCGCAACCTCCTCGGCAGCATGGAGCGCGGCGCGACCCCGCTGCTCACGCTCCTCGCCTTCCGCACTTCCGAACTCGATCTTGTTGTTTTGGATGGCGTCGAGGTAGTCCTTCAGCACTCGCGCACGCCATTGATCCATCTGCTGGGGAAGCTCCTCGAGCGAGATCCCGGCCTTCTGCAGACGGACGACCAGGTCGACGTAGAACGGCGCGACGAGGAAGCCGTCGATCGGTTCTTGAAGCCTCTCCAGGGCGTCCCACGCATCCTTTCTGTCCGCATCGTCGAGCGTGTTCCGTAGGTAGTCGGTCGTCTCTTCGCGGTTGAGGTGGTGAAGGTCCTCGCGCACGATCGTCATGTCACCCAGAGGGAGATCGCCCGTCGTTGCGAGGACCACGGCGATCTCGCTGCTGAGCAGGTCCTTGATCGTCTTCTGGAACCGCCTGCCCCGGTCCCTCGACAGCTTCCCGATGATCTCGTCGTCGAGACCGTCGACGAGGACGACGATGTCGTTCGTCGACCGCGCGCGATGCCAGATCGCGTCGGCTTGCTCACCCGAGCTCACGACTCTGTCGACGTGCTTGCAGAACTTCTCGCAGGCGAGCTCCTCCAGGTCGAACGAGCCGTCGCGCTTCGCGAGCACGGGTATCGGGATCATCTTGTGTTTCGCGAGCTCCTGGACGAGCCCGACTACACAGCTCGTCCGCCCGGTGCCAGGTCGTCCTTGGATGACGACGACGGCAGGCTTTTCCCCGCTGCGTCTGATTGCGTCAGCAAGGCGCCGGCACGTTCCGAGCCGGACGATCGGCGTCTCACCGCGCGACCACTCCACGAGCTCTGCCGGCTCGTCGCACGCGTTACGGCGGTACCTCCTCAACGCCTTCTGGCGCTTGCGCCCGAGGACCCAATAGATCGCAACCGGCGCGACGGCTGCGGCAACCAGCGCATGCGATAACAGGGCCGCCCCGACCTCGTGCTCCAGAGCCCAGTTGTCGAGGCCGTCGCCGACGCTCGACACGGCCGCATCGAGGGTGAAGAGGACGGCCACCGGAACGGCGAACACCAGGAGCCAAAGGAATGGGGCGTGACGATGAAGGAGGCGGAAGACCCAGCGGACCTTCGGGTGTTGTCCAGGATGGAGGGGCGGAAGCTCCACCTTCCTGCCCACGACCGGCAGCTCGATCACCCGCTGATTCAAGACCGAACCTCGCCGCCACAGTACGCCGATCGCCGTCTGGGGTCAACGGCAGCGCTGGCGCGCGGCGCGGCTCAGTGGAGGGCGCGCACGTAGCTCCACGCCTCGCGGAGGCCGCGCGGGCGGAGAGCGGCGAGCAGCGCCGCGTACGCGGCGAGGCCGACCGCCGCGCCCGCGAACCCGCCGAGGAGGGAGGCGAGACCGAACGTGACGGCCGCGAGTGCAGCGACCTGGAGCGCCGGCCGGCCGAGCTCAGCCGCCGTTCGCCGCAGCGCTGCCCCCGAGACGGCCACGAGGAGCGCCGCCAGGACGAGGGCCGTCGAAACCGCTAGTGCCCCCGCAATTCCCCCGAGCCCTGCGAGCTCTCGACCGGCGAACGCGATCGGAATGCTCACTGCGAGCCCGCCGACCGCAATCGCGACCAGGCCCCGCGAGCGCTCGAGGACAAACAGCAGCGGGAACGTCAGCGTGAATGCGACGCTCACGACCATCCAGGGCGCGAGGTAGGCCACGAGCCGTCCGAGCTCCCGTCCGACCTCGCCGCCGTAGGCCCCGCCGAGGATCGGCCCGACGACCCTCCCACCGGCGAGCGCGAACACGCCCGCAGCCGCCGCGATCAGCGCGAGCGAGAGCCACGAGGAGTGGACGACGTGCGTGACCGCCTCCTCGACGTCGATCCCCCGGCGCGTGAGCGGCGCCGACGAGATCAGCGCCACCGACGACGCCGTCGCGACGACGAGCACGGCTGCGATCAGGTATGCGTAGTTGAGGCTGGTCGCCTTCCCCGCCCCGAGCCCCCCGGCGAAGCGCAGCGCGACGACGAACATCGCCTGCAGCGCGATCGGGACCGCGGCGCCCGTCGCGAGGCGCCCGAGCCGATGCAGCGACCGGCCGCGTGCGCGCATCCCCGTGAGCGCTCCGGCCCAGGCCAGCGCCGCCAGCGGAATCCCGGCGGTCACGACGCCGTTCGCGGTGATCGCCCACGCGAGCGAGACCTCGCCGTGGTGGTGGAGCGCGGCGAAGAGGACAAGCGCGAGCACCGCGCCCACCGAGTAGGCGAGCGCCGCCACGCCGTAGCTGTCGCGGGCGGCGAGGGCGCTCGCAGCGAGCGCCGCAACGAGCTGGAGGAAGCCCGCGGCGACGAGCCACGGGAGCGCGCGGGAGGCGACCTCGGCCGACGCCGCATGGGCAGTCAGGCCCCGTCCGAGCGGTCCGGCGAGCGCGACGGCCACCCCGACGGCGACGACTCCCGCGCCCGCCAGAGCAAGCAGATACGCGCGCGTCTCGGAACCGAGCGCGGTGGCCTCGCGCGTCAGCTGCGGCAGCACGACGGTCCGGAACGATTGGGCCGCGATCGCCAGCACGAGGTAGACGCCGTAGGCGACGAAGAGCCCGTCGGTTCGTTCGTTCCGTCCGAACCAGTGCGCGAGCAGGATCCCCGCGCCGGCCGCCGAGCCCGCGACGGCGAGCGAGGACACGCCCGTCACGATTCCGCTCCTAACAGCGCTCTTACGAGTTCTCGGCATACTCTCCGTCGCCTGGCTTGGGCATCCTCCAACTATGAACGTGACGGGAAACGGCTCGCCCTGGACCGACGACTCGCTCGCCGCGCTGCGCCGCGAGTTCGGTGAGGTCTTCGGCGGCCGGACCGTTCTCGTCACCGGCGCCGACGGCTTCATGGGCTCGCACCTGACCGAGGCGCTCGTTCACCTCGACGCCCGCATCCACGCCTTCGTCCGCGCCACCTCGAGCGGCGCCCTGAACAACATCTGGCACCTGCGCGACCGCATGAAGGTTCACTTCGCCGAGCTCACCGACCGCACCTCCGTCGACTACCTGATCCGCGAGCTGCGCGACACCGCCTCCGACCGGCCCTACGTCTTCCACCTCGGCGCACAAGCGCACGTCGGCGAGTCGTGGCACCGGCCGTACGAGACGCTGATGGCGAACACGATCGGGACGCTGAACCTCCTCCAGTCGGTGGTCGACCAGGGCCTCGAGCTGGAGAAGTTCGACACCGCCGGCACCTCCGAGGAGTACGGCAACGTGCGCGAGGCGGTGGCTCACCACCACGACTTCGACGAGACCGGCGGCCTGATCCTCCACGAGCGCTCGCCTATCAACCCGAAGTCGATCTACGCGACGTCGAAGGTGGCGGCCGACTTCCTCACCATGAACTACCACGACGCGTTCGGCCTGCCGGGCGTCGTGACGCGCATGTTCAACAACTACGGCCCGCGGCAGAACCCCCGCTACGTGACCGGCACGATCATCACGCAGGCGCTCGCGCGCGAGACCGTCGAGCTCGGCGCGCTCGAGCCGCTGCGCGACTTCTGCTTCTGCACCGACGGCGTGCGCGGCCACCTCACGGTCGCGGCGCAGGGGATCCCCGGCGACGTCTACGTCTACGGCCAGGGGCGGAACATCTCGATGGGCGACTGGGCGCAGCTGATCCTCCGCGTCGGCGAGGAGCAGGGCCACTGGCCCGCGGGGCGCGAGATCGTGACGACCTCCGATCGCCTGCGGCCCGGCGTGAGCGAGGTCATGGCCCTCCGCGTCGGCCACGAGAAGCTGACCCGCGAGACCGGCTGGGAGCCGCTCGTCTCGTGGGAGGAGGGCATCGCGAAGACGATCGCCTGGTACGCCGCGAACCGCGACAAGTGGATCGGCCGCGTCGACTGGCTCGCGAGCGCGCAGCAGAGCGCACCGGTGAAATGACCAGAGTTCTCGTCACCGGCGGCGGAGGATTTGTGGGCTCGCGCCTCGTCGAGCGGCTGCGGAACGAGGGACACGATGTCGTCGCCGCCCGCCGCCGTGATTACGACCTGACGCGCTGGGACGACGCCGAGCGGCTGTTCGACGACACGCGGCCGCGGATGGTCTTCCACCTCGCCGCCGAAGTCGGCGGCATCGGCGCCAACCGCGCCAACCCCGGCCGCTTCTGGTACGCGAACCTCATCATGGGCGCGCACGTCCTCGAGCTCGCGCGCCTGCACGCGGTCGACAAGCTCGTGAACGTCGGCACGGTCTGCGTCTACCCCAAGCACGCGTCGGTGCCGTTCCGGGAGGACGAGCTCTGGAACGGCTATCCCGAGGAGACGAACGCGCCGTACGGCACCGCGAAGCGCGCGCTCCTCGTCGGCACACAGGCCTACCGGGAGCAGTACGGCGTCGACGGCATCTACCTCATGCCGACGGGTCTCTACGGCCCCGGCGACAACTTCGACCTCGAGACGTCACACGTCATCCCCGCCCTGATCCGGAAGATGGTCGAGTCGCCGGAGGAGATCCTGCTCTGGGGGGACGGCTCGCCAACGCGCGAGTTCCTCTACGTCGACGACTGCGTCGAGGCTCTAGTGCTCGCGGCCGAGCGCTACGACGGCCCCGAACCAGTCAACCTCGGCAGCGGCGAGGAGATCTCGATCCGCGATCTCGCCGAGCTCGTCGCCGAGCTCACGGGCTTCGAGGGCACGATCACCTGGGACACGTCGAAGCCGAACGGCTACCCGCGGCGCAAGCTCGACACCTCGCGCGCCGAAGACCTCTTCGGCTTCCGGGCGCAAACGGCGCTCCGCGAGGGGCTATCGCGCACGGTCTCCTGGTACCGAACGGCCGCCGCGACGTACGCGACGCGCTAGCGCCGTCCGCTTCTCCACCTTCCGGCAGAGCTTGTTTAGCTTCTGTTGCCATGAGGTACTCGAGGATCGACTCGAGAAAGGAGGGGTTTTCGATGGAGGCGCTCGAAGAGCACGACGCGTACTCCGTCCACGATCGGCGCTCGTTCCTCGGGAAGCTCGGCAAGACGCTCGCGGTCGGGCTGGGCTTCGGCCTCGTGACGAGCGCGAGCGCAGGGGCCAGGATCGACGCCTGTGCGATCTACTGCTCGCCCGTCGGGAGCAGCTGTAGCACCGCCTGCTGCGACACCCCGTGCCCGACGAACCTGTTCCACTGCACGACGCTGTGCGGGTACGACTACTACCAGTGCATGAGCCACGCGTGCAGCGGGTTCTGCTTCTCACCGAACGCCTGCTGATCGGCAGGGGTGAGCAAAGGAGTCGACATGGAGCCGATTGGCGATCAGGAACAGGTCGAGAGGCACGACCGAGGGTCGTTTCTCAAGAAGCTGGGCGCGACGCTCGCCGTCGGGCTCGGCGTCGGTCTCGTCGCAAGCGAGCCCGCTCTTGCCGCTTGCGACGGGATCATTTGTTATCCGTTTCCCGGCGGCGGTTCCGGCTGCGGAGGCAACCCCTACTGCGGCGGCAATACCCTCTGCGGTGCCAACTGCTTCATCTGCAGGGGCTGCGGCGAACCCGACTTCTACTACTGCACCACCCACGGCTGCTTCACGTGGTGCTTAACCCCAGTCTGCTGACGTAGACAGACCTCGACGGTCACGAGCCGTGCGAACATCGCCGGCTCGTGGCTCGTCGCGTCGTCTCGCTCCTCGCCGGCGCCGGCTGCCTCGCCGGAGTCGTCGTAGCGGTCCTCGCCGCTCGCCACACGGACGTCGCCGAGCACTCGCCCGTTCGGCCGCCGGGCGCCTGGCGTGACGCGTGGACCTGGGGGCTCGTCGGCGCCTTCGTCCTCTACGTGGCCGGGCTCGCCTTCCTGCGCCGGTGCCGTGCGCCGCTCGCGGCCGTGCTCGCGCTCGCCGCCGCGATCCAGCTCGCGCCGCTTGCGGCGCCGCTCCTCCTCTCCACCGACGCCTACTCCTATTGGGACTACGGCCGCGTCGCCGCCGTCCACCACGAAAACCCGTACGCCGACCGACCGAGCCGCTTCCCGCGCGACCCTGCCTACCGGCGGATGGGCCGCGACTGGCAGCACAAGCGGTCGGTCTACGGGCCCGTCTTCACGCTCGGCTCCGAGGGCGTCGCCCACGCGGCCCGCGACTCCCCGCGCTCCGCGACCCGCGCCTTCCGGATCGCCGCGGCCCTCGCCGCCGTCGGCCTCGCGGCGCTCGCGGCCCTGTGGGGGTCCTTCGCCGCCGCCTTCGTCGGCTGGAGCCCGCTCCTCGCGGTCCACTTCGCGGGCGGCGGCCACAACGACGTCCTGATGATGCTCTTCGTGCTGGCCGCGCTCGCGTCGGCGCGGACCGGCCGCTACCGCTGGGCCGGCGCCGCCTGGGTCGGCGCGCTCGCGATCAAGATCACGGCGCTCGTCTTCCTGCCGCTGCGGGCGCTCGAGGCTCGGCGCAGCGGCCGGCCCGTAAGCCACGTGAGCTTCGCGGTCGCGGCGGCGGCCGTCGCGCTCGTCGCCTCGCTCCGCTACGGGCCGCACTGGCTCGGGGTGCTGAGCCCGGTCGCGAACCAGCTCCACTCGACGAGCTCGCTCGGGCTGCCGTACTGGGGCGACAAGCTCGGCTTCCCCGAGCGCTACGCGAGGGACGGGCTGCTCGTCGCGTTCGCGCTCTTCTACCTCTGGCTCCTGTGGGAGGCCTGGCGCGGCCGGGCCCGTCTCGGGCTCGCCGCTTGCGGCCTGCTCCTCGCCACCTCATGGCTCCAGCCGTGGTACGCGGTCTGGGCCGTCCCGCTCGCCGCGGTCGAGGAGGACACGCTCGCGCGCCTCCTCGCGCTCGGGCTCTCCGCCTACTTCCTCCACGACGCGCTCCCGCCTTAGGCACCGCTTGCGGTGCCGGCTTCAGGACGCGCAGGCTTTGCCTGCGCGTCCGTCTGAAATGACCGGTCGACGGGCTGGGTCCCGCCCTCCCGATATAGCCGCAGCACGAGCGCCGCGGCGAGGACGACGAGGAGCGCGTTCCGCGCCAGGAGGAGCACGATCGGCAGCGTGTCGAGGCGGATGAGCTCGTCGTAGCGGTTCGGGTACACGGCGTGGGTCAGACCGATCGCCGCGACCAGAACCGCCGGCACGGCGAGCTTCGGCAGGCTGCGGCCGACGACGACGGCGACGAGTGGCACGAGCCAGAGCAGGTACTGCGGCGACAGGACCTTTCCGAACAGGACCCACACGGCCACGGCCGCCGCCGAGCCGACGAGGAGCTGCTCCCGGCCGCGGCTCCCGCGGGCGAAGACGAGCCACACGAGGACGACCGCGGCGACCTGGAGGACGGTTTGGAGAGCCGCGAGCGCGTCCGGGAGCCCGCCCGTGAGGTTCCACGACCCGGAGCCGAAGCTCGGATGGGTCGCGTACCCGCCGAGCGCGTGGAGCCCGAGCAGGAGCGACGACCCGAGCGTCTCGATCTGAAGCGCGCGGCCGGTCTGCCGCGCGAGGCTGAAGCGGACGCCGCCCGGCGAGAGCGCCACGAACGGCAGCACGACGACGGCGAGGGCGACCGCGAACGCGAGCAGGCCGCGCCGCGCCTCCCGCACGCCTATGCGCCGCGCCACGTGTAGGTAGGCCAGCGGCACGAGGACGACGGGGAAGATCTTCGCCGCCGTCCCCAGCCCGAGCGCGGCGAAGCCGAGCCGCCGCCGCCTGTGCACGAGGGCGGCGACTGCCCCCATAGCGAACGCGGCCGCGTACAGGTCGTAACGGTGGAGCGCGAGCGGGCCGAGCGCGAGCGGCGCGAGCCCAGTAATCGAAACGGCGGCATAGAGCCGCCGGTCCGGCACCGCCGGACCGGCCAGCGCGAGCGCCACGAAGAGGATGCACGCGAGTCCGCCTGCGACCTCGAAGGCCGAGAACCACGCGTCGTAGTCGCGCGCCGGCCCGAGCGAGGGCACGACGAATGCCGGCAGCGCGCCCGGTGGGTACTCGAGCGAGAAGTCGCGGTACGGCACCTCGCCGTGGAGCGTCCGGTCGCCATAGCTCTGGAAGAGGCTCGTGTCGATGTGGCCGCGGAAGATCCCGACGTGCGGCAGGGCGCAGGTGAGCGCGAACAACAGCGCGCCGACCGCCGCGGCGCGGAAGGCTCTCAGTCCTCGTCCTCGCGGAGCTTCGCCTCGAGCAGCGCGAGCCGCTGCGCGAGGATCACGTTCTGGTCGGTCAGCTTCGAGACGACCGTCGAGTAGTGCAGGAGCACGACGAGGATGAAGAGCGTCGCGACCGCGAAGAGCACGGCGGGCGGATAGCCGCGCACGCCCGCCCAGCCGGCGATCGTGTTCACGCTCGAGCGCCACAGCGAGAGCACGAGCAGCGTGATCCCGGCGACGAGCCAGAGGAGCGCGTAGCGCTCGCGGAGCCGGTGGCGGCGGATCAGCTCGAAGATCACGAGGAGCAGAGCGAGCGAGACCAGTGCGGCGGCGATCGAGATGCCGAGAGGGGTCATCGATCCTCCAGTGGGACGACGTTGCGACGGAAGATCCCGACGAAGAGGGCGAGCAGGACCTTCGCCATGTAGTAGACGGAGCGGAAGGCGGTGATCGACGATCGGCCGCCGGCGCGCTCGCGCATCCGCACGGGCACCTCGCGGAGGCGCAGGCGGTGCCGGTGCACCATCACCGTCGCCTCGACCTCGGGGTAGTCGTGCGGGTAGTCGGCGGCGAAGAGCTGGATCCCGCGCCGGTTGAGCGCCTGGAAGCCGGAGGTCGTGTCGGTGACGCGCTGGCGCACGAGCCGCGAGACCGTCCAGGCAAGGAGGCGGATCCCGATCAGGCGGGAGCGCGACGGGCGATAGCCGGGCCCGCCTGCGAACCGCGAGCCGACGGCGATGTCGGCCTCGCCCGCGAGCACCGGCTGGATGATCGCGTCCAGCTCGGCCGGGTCGTGCTGGCCGTCGCCGTCGACGCGCACCGCGAGCTCGAAGCCGTTCTCCCACGCGTAGCGGAAGCCGGTCTGGACGGCGCCGCCGATCCCGAGGTTGAACGGCAGCCGGATGACCCGTGCGCCGTGGGCGCGGGCGACGTCGGCCGTCCGGTCGCCGGAGCCGTCGTCGACGACGACGATCTCGAAGCCGGCGTCGAAGGCGCGGATCTCGTCGATCACGCGCCCGATGCACGCCTCCTCGTTCAGCGCCGGCACGATCGCGACCCGCCGCCGCGCCGCGAGTCCTTCGAGCGACCTCGGCCGCGGCTCGGCGACCGTCTCAGCCACGCGTGGCCTCAACCGGCTCCGCCGCCTGCGAGCCGAGCCCGAGGAGGTCGAGCAGGCGCCGCGCGCGGTGTGCGTAGGTGTGCTCGTCGAGCGCGCGCTCACGCGCCCGGCGGCCGAGCTCTTCCGCGGCGCCTTTGTCGGCTAGGAGCTCACCGTACAAGCTCGTCGCCTCGTCCTCGTCGTGCGCGATCAGGAGCTCCTGTCCCGGCTCGAACCACCGCTCGACGCCCTCGTAGGGGTTCGAGACGATCGTCGCGCCCGCCATCGCGAGCTCGAACGGCCGCGCCGTCGAGGAGGCGAACAAGCCCGCGTGGGCGCGGCGGGTGATGTTCAGGTTGATCCGCGCCGCCGCGATCGCGCGGTTGAAGGCGTTGAACGGGATGTCGCCTATCTGGCGGGCGCGGCCGGTGTCGCCCTGGAAGTCGTGGCCGCCGAGCGCGAAGTCGATCTCCGGCAGGCGCCGGCTCGGCTCGCCGACCAGGGCGCGCATCCAGTCGCGGCGGAACTTGTCGCCGTAGCCGTAGAAGAAGACGTCGGTCTCTTTCTGCATTGGGAGTGGCCGGAAGAGCTCGGGGTCGGCGGCCCAGGAGACGGCCTCCGCGCGGCGCGCGCCGAGCTCGCGCAGGCGCGGGAGGCCGCCCTCGGAGTTCGAGACGACGAGGTCGTACTCGGAGGGATCGGCGCCGTGGTAGTAGTTGAAGCCCGTGTCCATGCCGCCGAACTCGGGGAGGCTCATCGGCACGTCGCCGTCGTAGAAGACGACCGGGACGTCGAAGCGCTCGCGCAGGCGCCTCGGGATCCCGCGCAGGTGACTCATCGGGACGGTGAAGACGACGACGGCATCGACGTCGCACTCGCGCTCGAGGATCCGCTCGAGGTGGCGCCGCCAGCGCGGCGTGACCCAGCGCCAGATCAGCTCGCGCTGGAGCCGGTCGGTGTCGCCGGGCTCCGACTCCACGCGGCGCAGGTAGCGATCGCCCTTCAGGCGCGCGGCGAGGTCGCGCACACGCGCGTACGCCTCCCCTTCCCGGTAAGTGGGGTTCGGCGCCGTCCGCCACCAGGGGCTCTCGACCGGCCGGCCGCGGTACGGCGTCACGATCAGGTCGACGCCCGCCTCGTACATCCCCTTCCAGAGCTGCCACCACGCGGGCGTGCAGCCGTAGCGGAAGTCGAGGTCGACCGCCGAGGCGACGGCCAGGATCTTGGGCGCGGGCATGCGGCGCTCAGTATGCCGAGCCGATGTGTCGGTTCAGTTAGCGCCTTGGTGCTGCCGGACGTGGCCGCTCGGGCGGGTTCGGGTGACTGTCACGTGACAGTCACCGCCGTCCCGGCGAGGCGTGGCTGACCCAGACCTGCGTCACGTACGGGAACGCGAACGGTGACTCCGCCTGACGCTCGCCCAGCTCCCGCACCCGCGCGAGGAAGTCCTCGCGCTCCCGACCCTCCAACAGCGCGACGTAGCTGATCGACGCCACCCGCTCGACGAGGCCGTCGGCGTCGAAGCGCTGCTCGTGCCGGAACTCGGCGTACTCGGGCCGCTCGAACTCCGCGCTCTCCGCCAGGATCGCTTCGGGGTCGATGTCACGCATCCACGCGACCGGCCGGCCGTGCGGCCGGAGCAGCTCCGTCAGCTTGCGCTGGAGCTCGCTTGCCGGGTCGCGCGTGTTGAAGACGACGGCCAGCCGTCCCCGAGGACGGAGGACGCGCGCGAGCTCGGGCAAGGCGCGCCTCCGGTCGAACCAATGGAAGGCCGCCGCGGCCGTGACAGCGTCGGCCGCGCCGTCCGCAAGCGCGAGCTCCTCCGCCGTCCCCTCGAGCGCCTCGGCCGCCGGGACCGCCTCCCGGAGCACCCTCCGCATCTCCGCCACCGGCTCGACCGCGACGACCCGCGCGCCGGTGGGCACGAGGAGCCGCGTCAGCTTCCCCGTTCCCGCGGCCACGTCGACGACGACCCGCCCAGGGCGCAGCCCGAGCCGGTCGGCGAGCCAGATGACCGCCTCCGGCGGGTACTCGGGCCGGGCCCGCTCGTAGACGTCGGCAGCGCGTGCGAAGCCTGCGGAGACGGGATGGAGGCCCACGGCGGCATTCTTGCGCGCGTGGCGATCCCGCTTCCGATCGAGACCGAGCGCCTGCTCCTGCGAAGGTTCGACTCCGAGAGAGACAGCGAGCCGATGCTCGCTGTCTACGGCGACCCCGAGGTCATGCGCTTCATCCCCGGCGGCGCGTATTCCGGGCTCGAGGCCGTGCGGACGAGGCTAGCCGCGTACGCCCGGGAGCACGACAGCCGAGGCTTCAGCTTCTGGGCGGTGGTCGAGCGCGACACTGGCGAGGTGGTCGGCGACGTGGGCTTCGGCGTCTTCCGCGAGACCAGCGACATCGAGCTCGGCTACACGCTCAGGCGGGACCGCTGGGGCCGTGGCTACGCGACCGAGGCGTCACGCGCGTGCCTCGATGCCGGCTTCGCGCACCTCGACGTGGCGCGGATCGTCGCCGTCGTCGACGAGGAGAACGCGCGCTCGCTCCGCGTCGCCGAGGGCCTCGGCATGGTGCGGGTCGGCACCGTCCGGACGAACGGACGCCCGCATGCGCTCTTCGCGATTAGACCCTCGCCCGCCGCAGGAAGAAGACGATCAACCAGGCCAGCCCCGCGACGACCGCGAGGATGAACAGCCACTTGATGACGACGATCGCGAGCCAGATCGCGATCACGACGATGACGGCGAGCAGTAGCAGGCCGAAGACGTTCATCAGTACGCGCCCCTTCGCGCGAGCACGGCCGGCAGGGTCTTCGCGAGGATCGTGATGTCGAGCCAGATCGACCAGTTCTCGAGGTAGTAGAAGTCGAGCCGCACGAGGTCGTCGAACGAGAGCTCGATCCGGCCCGACACCTGCCAGAGCCCGGTCATCCCCGGGAGCACGAGGTAGCGCTTGCGGTGCCAGGGCTCGAGCTGCACGTAGTCGCGCACGGGCAGCGGCCGCGGCCCGACGAGGCTCATCTCGCCGTGGAGCACGTTCAGCACCTGCGGCACCTCGTCGAGCGAGTACTTGCGGAGGAAGCGGCCGACCGGCGTCACGCGCGGGTCGTTCTTGATCTTGAAGAGCGGGCCGTGAGCCTCGTTCGCGGCCTCGAGCGCGGACTGCCGCTCGGCCGCGTCGGCGTACATCGTCCGGAACTTCATCATCCCGAACTCGCGCTCGCCCAGCCCGACGCGGCGGTCGCGGTAGAAGATCGGCCCGGCCGAGGTGAGCTTGATCGCCGCGGCGATCGCGAGCCAGACCGGAAGCCCGAGGACGACGATCGTGGCGCTGACCGCGATGTCGAAGATTCGCTTCGTCGTCCACTGCACGGCCGCGAACGCGGGCGGACGCAGCTCGAAGAGCGGCACGCCCTGGCCCGGGACGTACTCGGCGCGCTGCGTGAGGAGCTCGGTCGTCTTCGGCGCGACCCGCACCTTCACGCCGCGCCGGTGCGCCTGCTCGACGATCTCGAGGAGCTCGCGCTCCTCGAAGTCGGAGTCGGTGACGATCAGCTCGTCGACGGGCGTCCGCGCGAGGACCGACGGCAGCGCGTCGAGCCAGCCGAGGACCGGCAGGCTGACGTCCTCGCCGTCCGGGGCGACTGCGCCGACGAAGACGTAGTCGATCCCGCTCCGCCCGACGCCGAGAGCGCGCCGAAGCTGCGCCACGTCCTCGCCCTTGCCGACGAGGACGGCGCGCCGCCGCGCGCCCGTGAGCCGCAGGATGTCCTTCGTGACGACGTCGTAGCTCGCGCGGAAGAGGCCGATCAGGAGCGTCGTGATGACGAGGGTCGTCGGCGCGAGTCCGTAGGTGTGGAACGGGTAGCCGGTGCCGAGGCCGAACGCGAGCGCGAGGACGGCCACGAGCGCGAGCGATCCGACGATGCGTCCGAAGCCGCCGCGGAACTCGCGCTGCGCGTAGAGCCCGTTCCGCCAGAAGACGAGCAGCATGACGAGGATGAGGAAGGGCAGCCACTCTGTCTCCGCCTTCCACGGCACCCCCCACAGGACGTGTCCCTCGTAGTAGACCCACCGCAAGACGAGGGCGGCGTACAGGCCGAGCGCCAGTCCGGACACGTCCAGGAAGACGAGCGAGCCGATGCTCGCGGCGCGCCGCAGCGACAGGCGCACGAGGTTCCGCGAGAGGACGGCCGGCCGGCCGCTGCGGATGTCCTCGACCGCCGCGGAGACGGGCTCGACGGACGGCGCGGCGGGCGTGGACGCGGCTTCGGACGCGGTCAGAACAGGCTTCGCCACGGCCGCGCAATTGTACGGGGACTGGTCCGCAGGGGACCGTACACTGGGCCGGGTGACGCGCCTCGAGGAGCTGAGCCGGCGCTACCGCGAGCACCAGCGCGCCCGCACCGGCACCTTCGTCTACGGCGGCGGAGAGCGCACCGACCTCTTCCGGAGGTACGTCGGCGGGCCCGGCCGGCGCGTCCTCGACGTCGGCTGCCGCTCCG
>DASQWB010000147.1:0-6246 GCA_035640455.1 Gaiellaceae bacterium
AGCTTCGTGAGGGTGACGCCGGTGTAGCCGGAGGCGTGGTCGGCGTTGTAGGCCTCCATGCCGGGGACGGCGGCGCGGACGTTGGCCTGCGCGGCCGACTTGTTGGCCCGGTTCTTGAAGCTCAGGTACGAGGGGATCGCGATCGCCAGCAGGATGCCGAGGATGATGATGACGACGAGCAGCTCGATGAGGGTGAAGCCGCTCTCGTCCGAGGCGATGCGCTTCCGCAGGGTGCTGATCATTCGGTCAGGCTCCTTCCAGGGTCGAAATGGGTGGCGCCTGCCAAATCGGCTTTCCGCGGGCGCTGATGGAGCCTCGAACGGGGGAACGGACCCCGATACACCACCCGTCAAGGGGCGGCACGCAACTGCCGATGACTCGCTCGGAGAGTCATGTCGCAGACCCTTTTGGCAATCGACGAGCTGCTCGAGCAGATGGTGGCGCGCGGCGCCTCCGATCTGCACCTGAGCGCGGGTGCGCCGCCCACGCTACGCGTGCGCGGGGAGATGAACCGGCTCGAGGAGTACGGCAAGCTCATGCCGAACGAGATCCAGCAGCTCCTCTATCGGGTCCTCTCGAGCGAGCAGCAGAAGCGGCTCGAGATCGACCGGCAGCTCGACCTCTCGCACGCGGTGCCGGGCCTCGCCCGCTTCCGCGTCAACGTCTACTTCCAGCGCGAGTCGCTCGGAGCCGCGTTCCGCCTCATCCCCGAGCAGCTGAAGACGCTCGAGGAGCTGCACCTGCCCGGGACGCTGCACGAGTTCGCGGCCCAGCCGCGCGGGCTCGTCCTCGTCACGGGCCCGACCGGCTCCGGTAAGTCGACGACGCTCGCGGCCCTCATCGACGAGATCAACCGCACGCGCGCCGAGCACATCCTCACGATCGAGGACCCGATCGAGTTCGTGCACCGTCACAAGCGGTCGCTCGTCAACCAGCGTGAGATCGGTCCCGACGCTCGCAGCTTCGCGGAGGCGTTGCGCGCGGCGCTGCGCCAGGACCCCGACGTGATCCTCCTCGGCGAGATGCGCGACCTCGAGACGATCGCCACCGCCCTCACCGCGGCCGAGACCGGCCATCTCGTCTTCGCCACGCTGCACACGCAGAGCGCCGCCGGGACGATCGACCGGATCATCGACGTCTTCCCGGCCGAGCAGCAAGAGCAGGTGCGCGTCCAGATCGCGACCTCCCTCCAGGGTGTCGTCACCCAGGCACTCCTGCCGACGGTCGACGGGGCCGGCCGCGTTCCCGCGCTCGAGATCCTCATCCCCGACGACGCGATCCGGAACCTGATCCGCCAGGGGAAGGTCGAGCAGATCTACTCGGTCATGCAGACGGCCACGAGCCGCGGCATGCAGACGATGGAGCAGTCGCTCGCCGAGCTCACGCTGCGCGGCGTGATCGCGAAGGACGTCGCCGTTGCCACCTCGAGCCGGCGCGACCAGCTCGAGGGCCTGCTCGAGCGGGCCGGCTTCGTCGATCCGCGCGCCGCGGCCGAGGCGGAGCCGCCGCCGCTCGCCGCCGGCCTGCGGCTCGCGGGCGGCTAGGAGGAACGGGTGAAGCCAATCGTGTCGACCGGTCGGTTCAGACGGACGTGCGGGGAACCCGCACGTCCTGACGACGGCACTGCAAGCGGCGCCTGAGCATGGACTGGAAGAAGGAGATCAAGCTCTCTGACCTCGTCGGACGCAAGCGGGCGCCGACGCCCCCGGCCGAGAAGCCCGTCCCGTTCTGGAAGAAGGAGATCTCGTTTCGCCGCAAGCCGAAGGCCGGGGCGGTCGAGCTCCGTCCGGTCGCCGACGAGGATTGGGTCCGCGAGCAGCTCGCGCTGGCCGCGGCAGCCGCCGCCGCGCCGGCGCCGCTCCCGCCGGCCGAGGGCATCCACTCGCCCGTCCCGGCCTCGGAGCTTCCTCCTCTGCCGAAGGAGAAGAGGCCGAAGCAGTCGCTACTCAAGAAGGAATTTTCGTTCGGGCGGAAGCCCAAGGCCGAGAAGCTCCCGAGCGAGCCGAAGGAGAAGAAGCCGAAGAAGTCCCTGCTGAAGAAGGAGATCTCCTTCGCGCGGAACGCGAAGGCCGAGAAGCCGCCGAAGGAGCCGAAGGCCCCGCGACCGCGCGGAGCGAAGCAGCTTGCCGCGGCTCGCAAGGCGCCGAAACGGCTCGTCGGCCTGAAGATCGGCGCGTCGCAGCTCGCCGCGGCGCGCGTCGCGAACAACGGCCGAGCGGAGCTCCTCCAGGTCGCCCGTGAGCCGCTCGAGCCCGGCGTCGTCGTCGGCGGCGAGCTGCGGGATCCCGAGGCGCTCGCGGTCGCGCTCAAGGCGTTCTTCCGCAAGCACAGGCTGCCGCGGCGCGGCGTCCGGCTCGGCATCGCCAACAACCGGATCGGCGTCCGAACGCTGGACGTCGTCGGCATCTCCGACCCGAAGCAGCTCGCGAACGCGATCCGCTTCCGCGCCCAGGAGGCGCTGCCGATCCCAATCGACGAAGCGGTCCTCGACTACCGGATCCTCAGCGAGTCGGAGACCGGGGAGGGCCAGCGGATCTGCCGAGTGCTGCTCGTCGTCGCGTACCGCGAGCTCGTCGACCGCTACGTCGCCGCCTGCCGGAAGGCCGGGATCTGGGTCGTCGGGATCGACCTCGAGGCATTCGCGCTCCTGCGCTCGCTCGCGCCGCCGCGCGCCGAGGACGCCGAGGCGCCCGAGGCCGCGCTCGTCGCGGTCGCGATCGGCCACGACCGCTCGACCTTTGCCGTCTCGGACGGCCGTTCCTGCGAGTTCACCCGCGTCCTCGAGTGGGGAGGAGCCACCCTCGACGGGGCCGTCGCGCAAGCGCTCGACCTAAGCGCGCCGGAGGCGGAGCCGATCAAGCGCTCGCTCTCGCTCGCCGACGGCCCGGCGCCCGAGGGACTCACCGAGGAGGAGGCGACGGCCGCCCGGGAGGCGATTCGGCGCCAGGTGCAGACCTTCGCGCGGGAGCTCGTCTCCTCGCTCCAGTTCTACCAGGGGCAGCCCGGCTCGCTCGGCATCGGCGAGATCGTCCTCACCGGCGGCACCGCGCACCTCGGCGGGCTCGCCGACGACCTCGAACGCCTGATCGGCGTGCGCGTCCGCGTCGGCGACCCGCTCGCGCGGGTGAGGGTCGGAAAGCGCGTCCGTGACCCCGAGCCGGTCGGCTCGCTCGCCGTCGCGATCGGTCTCGGGATCGAGGACTAGGCGGGCCGTGCGCGCCGTCAACCTCCTGCCGCGGGACGACCGCGCGAAGCGCACCCCGGCCGAGAACGCGCCGATCTTCGTCGGGCTCGGCCTGCTGCTCGTCGTATCGATCGCGCTCTCCGTCATGTTCCTCGGGGCCAGCTCGTCCGTGACGGACAAGCGGCACGCGCTCGGCGACGCGAAAGCACGGCTCGCCGTGCTGCCGCCGCTGCCGAAGGCCCAGACCGCCGTCGAGGCCGGGCTCGCCGGCGAGCAGAAGGCCCGCGTCTCGGCCGTGACCTCTGCGCTCTCGCGGCGGGTGTCGTGGGACCGCGTGCTGCGCGAGTTCGCGACCGTGCTGCCGAGCGACGTCTGGCTGACGAGCCTGTCCGCAAAGGCCCCGGCCTCGCCCGCTTCGGCCACGCCTCCCGCGGCCGTCGCGCCGGGCACGGCGCCGACCGGCTTCACCATCAACGGCTACACGTACTCGCAGGACGGCGTCGCGCGGCTGCTCTCGCGCCTGAGCGTCCTTCCCGACCTCCACAACGTCCAGCTCCAGACGAGCTCGCTGTCGAAGGTCGGCCGGCAACGCGTCGTCCAGTTCGTGATCCTCGCCGACGTCTCGCCGCCGGGAGCGGCCTCGTGAGGACGACGAAGCAGCGGCTGCCGCTGGCGGCGCAGATCGCGCTCGTCGTCGTCGGCGTGCTCGTGCTCGGCGCCGCCGCGTACTTCGGCCTGGTGCGCCCGAAGAACGGCGAGGCGGTACGCCTCCAGAAGGAGGTCGACGCCACGCAGGCGCAGATCGACGACTACACGACGAAGAGTCTCGCCGCCAAGGGCCGGCCGAAGATCCGGAGCGCCGATCTCTTCCGGCTCGCGAAGGCGATGCCGAGCCAGGCCGACATGTCCGGCGTCCTCCTCCAGCTGAACCAGATCGCCGCCGATACGGGAATCACGTTCCAGTCGATCGCCCCCCAGAACTCGGTTCCGATCACCGGCTACCAGGCGGTGCCGATCCAGCTGACCTTCGAGGGCAACTTCTACAGCCTCGTCGACTTCCTCTTCCGGCTCCGAAACCTCGTCGACGTCGAGCACGGGCAGCTGAACGCGACCGGCCGGCTCTTCGCGATCGACACGCTGAGCTTCGACGAGGCGCAGGAGGGCTTCCCGCAGATCTCGGCGACGCTCGTCGTCGACGCCTTCGTCTACGGCACGCAGACGCCTGCGACGGCCACGCCGACGACGACCACTACCTCCATGTCCTCGACGACCACCACTGCGACGACCACCACGACGCCCTGATGGCCAAGAAGCTCGACCCAAAGGCGAAGGCCAAGCGCGAGAAGGTGATCGCCGCCGCCGCGGGTGTCGTCCTGCTCGGCGTGCTCGCGTTCGCCGTCCCGATGACGATGAAGCAGCTGAAGGCGCAGAACGCCACACCGGCCGCGGCGGCCGCCACCGCGCCGGCGACGACCACGACTCCGACTGTGAGCAGCGAGCTGGCATCGGCGACCGGGCCGTCCGTGAGCCTCGGCCAGCTCGGCTCCTTCAGCCGCTTCGACAGCAAGGACCCCTTCACGCAGCAGGTCGATCCGAAGGACCTCGGCGGCTCGGCCGATTCCGGGGGCGGCTCCGGCTCGCGCGAGGCGGGCTCGGTCGCACCGCGTCCGTCGGGTTCGTCCGGATCGACGGCCTCGCCGCCTCCTCCCCGTGTCCCGGCGCCGCTGCCGACCTCGGCCGTCATCACGGTGAACGGCGGCCCGCCGCAGCGGATCACCGTCGGCCAGGACTTCCCGCTGCCGCCGTTCGACCCACTCTTCCACCTCGTCGCCCTCACGCGCAAGGCAGCCAAGATCTCGATCTCCGGCGGCTCCCTCGACGACGGCAAGGCGACCGTGGCCCTGCGCAAGGGCCGGCCGCTGACGCTCATGAACACGGCCGACGGGACGCGCTACGAGCTGCGGCTCCTGTGGCTCGGAACAAGCGTTCCGCCGGCGAGCATCCTTCCGCCGGCCCCGGCCACGGGCTCCGGCTCGTCGGCCGCGACGACGACGACCACGACCACGACGGCTCCCTGACGTGGGCAAGCTCCTCGCAGCCGGTGTCGCCGTCGTCGCCCTCCTCCTCTATGCGTTCCACTCGCACGGCGCGAGCGCGGCAAAAGTCGGGAGCTGCCTCTCCAAGCACGGAGCGACGGTCAGCCGCTCCAAGTTCTTCGAAGAGGCCTTCGGACTGACCGCGGACGACCAGCCCGGAAAGCCTGAAGAATGGGCTCGAGGACGCGGAGAAGCATCTCTTCGACGTCTCGCTCGGGCCCGACTCGGGCCTCCTGATGGACACGAAGCGCGAGCACCAGGAGGCGCATCTCATGGCAGCCGCCGCGGCCGCCGGGCTCGACGTCACCCCGCAGGGCCGCGGAAAGGTCGTGATGATCTGGTACGGCGGCCCGACCGGCGCGTCGCGCTCGACCCTCGAGCGCTGCCTGCGCTAGCCGCTAGCTGCCCGTCGAGAGGTCGAAGGTCGACTGCTCGCGGGCGTACGTCGGGTAGGGCGAGGTCGTCCCGCGGACGACGACCGTCACGAGCTTGACCTGCCGGCCGCTGGGTGGCGTCGTGAACGTGATGTAGGTGTCGATCCGGTAGTTGCGCCGGTCGGCGCCGACGACGGAGCGGCTCGGGTTGCACTCCGGCGGCACGCCGCTGCAGTCGGTCGACGTGGTGACGTCGTTCGCGATGTTCCCGCCGAGGACGGGATCGTTGCGGTAGGTGGAGTCGGTCGCGTTGACGGCGTTCGCGTCGAGCTGGATCGCGCCGTATGTGAGCGCGCGGTAGCGCTCCATCTGTGCATCGGCGAGCGCGGCGGCGGTCGAGGTGCGGCTCGCGCGCGCGAGCGCGATCTGGCCCGAGTTGAAGGCCGCGACGAGCGCGAGGATGCCGATGCTGAGCATCGTCATCGCCATCAGGAGCTCGAGCAGGCCGAAGCCCTTCTCGCCGCGCAGCCGCGTGAGCACGCAAGCGGTATCGGCACCCCCGCGCGGCGCCTCAAGCGGCCCGATCCCCCTG
>DASQWB010000148.1:0-13552 GCA_035640455.1 Gaiellaceae bacterium
CGGGTTCTACGGCTCGTGCTACACGACGTGGGACGACTTCGGCCACGGGAACCTGCTGAAGATCGCCTACTCGCGTGACGGCGGCCTCACGTGGACGCTGAGCAAGACGCCGAACGTCGGCGTCATCGGCGCCCAGCCGCTCACGCTGCCGAACGGGAACGTGGTCGTCCCGCTCGACAATGCGTCCGAGACCGCGATCGGCTACACGATCTCCACGAACGGCGGCGTGAGGTTCGGCCAGGCGTTCACGATCTCGTCGATCACCGCGGCGAACGATCCGGGGAACATCCGGAGCGGCCCGCTTCCCTCGGCCGAGATCTCCGGCGACGGCAAGATCTTCCTCGTCTGGCAGGACTGCCGCTTCCGGGCCGGGTGCACGACGAACGACCTCGTGTACACGACCTCGACAAACGGCTCGACGTGGACCGCCATCCAGCGGATCCCGACCGATCCCGGCGGGGTAAGCGGGACTCAAGACACGATCATCCCGGGCGTCGCGGTCGATCGCACGACGTCGGGAGCTTCGATCAAGGTCGGCATCGGGTACTACTACTTCCCGAACGTCAACTGCACGTTCGCAACCTGCCAGCTCAACGTCGGCTACATCTCGTCGTCGAACGGCGGTACGAACTGGACCGCGCAGACGATGCTTCGGGGGCCGATGACGATGAGCTGGCTCCCAGACACGACGCAGGGCCGGATGGTCGGCGACTACATGTCGTCGTCCTTCGACGCCAACCACCTGGCGCATCCGGTCTTCGCCGAGGCATACGTGCCGATCGCGGGTGGCACGGACTGCGCCACGGCGACGCCGAACTGCAACCAGCCGCTCGAGACGCCGACGACCGGCCTCGCAGCGGCTGCCGGCACCAACGTCGCAAACGACCCGGTTGTCTTCACCGGATCGAGCCCGCACGGTCGGGCGGCGTTCAACCTAGTGCGCTAGGAGGTCCTTTCGGAACGGACAGCGAGAGGCCGGCGCAAGCCGGCCTCTCGCGTTTGGAGGAAGAACATGACGCCCAGAAGACTCACCCTCATCCTCGCCCTCGCGGCCGCGGCTGCGCTTCTCCTGTCGGCAGGCGCGTTCGCGAACGGAACCAAGCTGATCCTCAAAGACCCCTTCACGCAAGGCGGCCAGCACGCGACGGTCGCCGAGCCCGACACGTTCTCCGCCGGCTCGACGATCGTGGCCGTGGCTCAGCTCGGCGTCTTCTTCGACGGCGGCGCAACCGACAACGGCTTCGCCACGTCGACGAACAACGGGGTCTCGTGGACGAGCGGCGTCCTTCCCGGCATCACGATCTACACGAGCCCGCCGGGGCCGTACGCCCGCGCGAGCGATCCGTCGATCGCCTTCGACGCGCGGCACAACGTATGGATCGCGGTCTCGCTCGCGCTGAACACTCCCGGTCCCACCACTCCTATCGGCGTCGCCGTGCTCGCGAGCCGCTCGACCAACGGCGGCCTCACCTGGAACAACCCGGTGAAGATCGCGGTCGCCAGCAACGGACAGAACTTCGAGAAGCCGTGGATCGTGTGCGACAACGGCTCCGCGAGCCCGTTCTTCGGCTCGTGCTACGTGCAGTTCGACGACGCCGCCCACGGCAAGCAGCTGAAGATCTCCTCGTCCACCGACGGCGGGCTGACGTGGACCGCGAGGCCAGCGCCGAACATCGGCGTGATCGGCGGCCAGCCGCTCGTCCAGCCGAGCGGGAAGGTGATTATCCCCATCGACAACGCGTCCGAGACGGCGCTCGGCGCGCTCGTCTCCTCGAACGGCGGCGGGAGCTGGACCTTCGTGACCATCACCTCGATCACCGCCGCCAACGACCCCGGCAACATCCGCAGCAGCCCGCTTCCCTCGGCGGAGATCGACGGCGGCGGCCGCGTCTTCGTCACCTGGGAGGACTGCCGCTTCCGGGCCGGTTGCACGACGAACGACCTCGTCTACGTCACCTCGAGCGACGGGATCAACTGGTCGGGCGTCCAGCGGATCCCGATCGACTCCGTTACCAGCGCGGTCGACCACCTGATTCCTGGGATCGGCGTCGACAAGCTGACCTCCGGGTCGACGGCGCACGTCTCGGTTACCTACTACTACTTCTCGAACGTGAACTGCACCTTCGCGACGTGCCAGCTCTTCGCCGGGTCGATCTCGTCCTCGAACGGCGGTGCGAGCTGGACGCCCGCGGTGACGCTGCGGGGACCGATGAGCCTCGGCTGGTTCCCCGACACGACGCAAGGCCGGTTCCTCGGCGACTACATCTCGACCTCGTTCGCGGGCGACGGGACCTCGCACGGCGCGGTCATCGCCGCGAACCCGCCGCCTTCGTCCGGAGGGTTCGACGTCGCGCTCTACGACCCGCCGACCCGCTTCAAGGCCCGGTAGGCGGTATCCAGCCGGGAGGCCGGGCCGGCTCCGGCCTCCCGCCGCTACCCTCGCGCGGTGGCCGCTCACGATCCGTACGTCCTCCCGGAGGGCCTGCCGGTGCCGCTCGACGACGGGGCCTGCGACCGGCTCCTCGGCCTGCCGATCCCGGACCTGACGCTTCCCTCGTCCATGGGGCCGGTGAACCTCGCGCAGCTCGCGCGCAAGCGGCTCGTCCTCTACGTCTACCCGCGGACGGGACGGCCCGGCGAGCCGCTCCTTCGCGGCTGGGACGAGATCCCCGGGGCACGCGGCTGCACGCCGCAGTCGTGCGCCTTCCGCGACCACGCCGCCGAGCTCGCGGCCCTGGGCGCGGCCGTCGCCGGCCTCTCCGCGCAGACCCTCGACGACCAGCGCGAGTTCGCGGAGCGGAACCGGATGCCGTTCCCGGTCGTGAGCGACGAGCGCCTCGAGCTCGCGCGGGCGCTCGGCCTCCCGACGTTCACGACGCACGGGCTGACGCTCTACAAGCGCGTGACCCTCGTCGCCGAGCGGGGCGAGGTCGAGAAGGTCTTCTACCCGGTCTTCCCGCCGGACCGGAACGCCGCGGAGGTGCTCGCGTGGATGTCGTCGCGTTAGGAGGGTTTGGCGAAACGTCGCTCGTCGCCGGGTCGCGATGATCGCGCCCAGGCAAGGACGCAGGGAGCGTTCGTACCTGACGCGACGGGCCAGATGCGCTTCCGGCGCAACCTCGACGCGTCGGAGATCCTCGACCAGGCGCTCCACTTCCGCCGGCTCGAGGACGTGAGCCACGCCGTCTTCATGGGCATGGGCGAGCCGATGCTGAACGTCCACGCAGAGCTCGCGGCCGCACGCGCCTGCCGGACCTCGGGATCATCCATCGCCGCGCGACGGTCTCGACGGTCGGCTGGCTGCCTGGCGTGCGGCGCTTCGTGGACGAGGTGGGGAAGCCCATCCGACTCGCGCTCTCACTCCGCGCGCCGAACGACGCCCTCCGCAGCGAGCTCATGCCGGTGAACGACCGCTACCCCCTTTCCGACCTTGTGCACGAGTGCACCAGGTACTACGCGCTGCGCCGCCGCAAGGTCTTCGTCGAGTACGTGATGCTCCGCGGCGTCAACGACCGCGTCGAGCAGGCCCGCGAGCTCGCGGCGCTCCTCGACCGCCGGGTCTACAAGGTGAACCTGATCCCGTACAACCCGACCGGAATGTACGAAGGGTCGACGAGGAAGGCGATCGCGGCCTTCAGCCGCGTGCTGGAGGACCAGGGCCTCCGCGCGACGGTGCGGTTGACGCGCGGCCGCGACGTCGACGCGGCGTGCGGGCAGCTCGCGGCCGCGCGCGCGTGATGCTCTTCGCGTTCTACGGAACCTTCACGAGCTCCCAGCCCGGGCACCGAAACCTCGCCGGAGCGCGCTTCGTCGAGGAGACGCGGACGGCGCCGCGCTACCGCCTCCTCTTCGTTGACGGGCTGTGGCCGGCGCTCGTGCCCGCGGTCGACGGCGTCTCGATCGAGTGCGAGCTCTACGAGTGCTCGGAGGAGCTGCTCGCGCGACTGGCGCGCATCGAGCCGCCCGGGTGGAGGCGCAGTCCGCTCGAGCTCGCCGATGGCCGCCGCGTCGAGACCTTCCTCGGTGACGAGGCGCTCGCGGCCCGCGGAGTCGACGTCTCCGAGCACGGCGGCTGGGCCGCTTTCGTCAGCTCGAGAGGACGGCGCCGAGCTTCCGGATCGACTCCTCGGTGATCGGCGACGCGACGAGGATCGCCTCGTCCGCGCCCGCCTGGCTGGACGATCCGGTAGCGACGCCTCAGCGGCCGGTCAGGCGATCGAATCAGCGACAGGCGGCTCCCGCCTGCGGCGCTGTCGGTTGGCCAATGCTCCCGCTCTTGGTGCTGATTGGGCCGAGCTTCACGACAGTCCTGGCGACGACCGCCCCGGACGCATCTCGGCCGCGCACTAGGTACGGGGGCGAATTGCCGTGCATCGCCTCCCGGCCGACGACGCCGAGGAAGGCGCCGTCAGATCCGAGCTGGAGCGGAATGACAGCGCAGTTCGACAGCACGAGCTCGACGGACGCGACTGGCGCAACGGCGAATCCCTCCACCCAGGCGGCATCCCAGTGAGCCCGGTCACCTGCCGGGCCGGGCGCCTGTGCCGACCCCCAGTCCACGAAGAGAGGACCTTTCGCGAACATCGTCGCTCGATCCTGACAGCCCCAGCCCTGCCCTTCGCCCGGAACGACTTCCAGCATGCACTGCTGCCCGCTCGCGTTTCGATAGGTCGAGAAGGACCACGTGCGAGCGTCGATTCCGGCTCTCAGCGTGTTGAACGACGAACCCGCCGCAGGCGCGGAGTCGGACTTCCCGAGGGCGGCGAGGCGCGCGGTGAACGGCGCCCGAAGAGTGTCGGCTTTCCCCGGAGAGACGACGGCCCCACTCGACGCCCTCGACGAGAGCGCCCATGCTGCGCCCCCGGCAGCGCAGGCGAGCACGAGCGCTGCGGCAGAGAGCATGATGATCGTGTGACGGCGGTTGTGAGATCTCGGGGTCATGAGCAGCCCCTAGCAGTAAGTGTGGCTTGCCGGAGATCGCGAAGTTCATCAGCGTCGAGCCGTCGCGGTAGATCCCCGTCCCTCGATAGACGTCGACTCCGTTGTCGAAGCTCCAATTCCCACCGGTGGCCTTGAAGTAGTCATACGTCAGCTTGCCGTTTCGAATCCTGGCGTCTTGCGTAGTACGACTTCCCTGGGTCGCCGTACCAGTACGAAACGGCGACGTGCCGGATCGGTAGCCAGACCTGGCTCCCGCAACAGATCGTGCCGCCCGTGTTCCCGCAAGCGACGTCGGCCGCTGCGGCACTCGCGAAGATCAAGGTGGAGAGCCAGATCGCCGCGGGCAAGATGGATAACCGGATCATGCGAAGCATGACACCGCCTTTCCTCGACGCGGTCGCACGGGCTCCGCGAGAAGGAAACGCGGACGGATTCCTTGACCTGTGCGGCCACTCGTGCTGCCATTCGTTCAAGTTATGGAGACTTCTGGGACGTGTCATGTACCGCCCAGGCAGCACAGAGGGCGGGCCTGAGGCCGCGAGGATCAGCTCACCGCGGTGCCGAGTTCGCGGATCGACGCCTCGGTGACCGGCGTCGCGAGTCGATGTACGTCTAGGTGTGGTTCGACTCGAGTACCGAGCGGGCTCTCGCGCAGACTCTCGACGACAGCGACGAGATCCGGTTCTGGGTCCGTCTCAACACCGGCGACCTGCCGATCCTCTGGCAGAGCGACGGGCGCGAGTACAACCCCGACTTCGTCGCGGTCGAGGTCGGCGGCGTCCATTGGCTCGTCGAGTCGAAGATGGACAAGGAGATGGAGAGCGCGGACGTGGCCGGCAAGGAGAACGCGGCCCTCCGCTGGGCTAGCCACGTCTCCTCGAAGACCACGACGGAGTGGCGCTACCTCCTCGTCAGCGAGTCGGACGTATCAGCCGCGCGCGGCTCCTGGAGCGCATTGAAGAGACTCGGCCGCGGCTAAACGTCCCACGGCTGCGCTCGCGCTGGCGGGTCACGGCGAGAGGCGAAACGGGCGGCGTTCGGCGCGGTCAGCTCGCGGCGTCCGGCCAGGCGATCCCGATGTAGAACGTCATCCCGGCGATCGTCGTCTCGCGGGCGCGGAAGCGAAGCGAGACCACGGTCCCGTCCTTGCGGCGCACGTGCGTGACGCCCTCGGCGGCCTCGCCCCTCACGACCCGCTCGTACTCCTGCATCGCATCCCGCTTCGACATCGCGAGCTCGCCGATGCGAAGCTCGAGCAGCTCGTCACGCGTGTAGCCGAGCTGCGTGCAGGCGTACGCGTTCGCGGCGACGTGGCGGCCCTGCTCGTCGAACACGAAGACGCCGACCGGCGCGTGCTCGACGGCCTCGCCGAGCAGCGTCATCTGGAGCAGCGGCTCGCTCTTCGGCGACGTGGCGCTCATCCTCTCCATGGTCGGCCGCGGCGGCCGGATCCTCAAGGGTCCGGCCGCCGTGGCGCTGTGCCTAGGGCTTAGGCCGCGGACTCGCGGAGCGCCGCCGTGCAGGTCGCGCGCCCGCGCTTCTCGAGGTACTGCTGGTGGTAGTCCTCGGCCGGCCAAAAGGTCTGAGCCGGCTCGACGACCGTGACGATCGGCCGGCGCCAGTTCGCCTGCTCGCGCTCCTTCGAGGCCTCGGCGGCTGCTCGTTGCTCGTCGTCGTGAACGAAGATCACCGAGCGGTACTGGTCGCCGATGTCCCAACCCTGACGGTTGAGCTGCGTCGGGTCGTGCTTGGCCCAGAAGACGTCGAGCAGCCGGTCGTACGAGACCCGCTCCGGATCGTACGTGACCTCGACCACCTCCGCATGGCCGGTCGTGTGCGAGCAGACGTCCTCGTAGGTCGGGTTCGCGAGCGAGCCGCCCTCGTACCCGACCTCGGTCTTCGTCACGCCCTCGAGCTGCCGGAACGCCGCCTCGACGCCCCAGAAGCAGCCCGCGCCGAACGTGGCCTTGCGCTCCATCACTCCTCCTCCAGCTGGAGGGCCGCCGAGTTGATGCAGTAGCGGAGGCCCGTCGGATGCGGCCCGTCCGGGAAGACGTGGCCGAGGTGGCCCTCGCAGGACGCGCAGAGCACCTCGGTGCGGCGCATGAAGAAGCTCCGGTCCTCCTCGGTCTCGATCGCCGACTCGCTCGCCGGCTCGTAGAAGGCCGGCCAGCCGCAGCCGGAGTCGTACTTGGCCTCGGAGCGGAAGAGCTCGGCGCCGCAGCCCGCGCAGCGATAGACGCCGGGCTCGAAGAGGTGGTCGTACTCGCCGCTGAACGGCCGCTCGGTTCCCTTCTCGCGGAGGACGTGGAACTGCTCGGTCGTCAGCTCGCGCCGCCACTCGGCCTCGGTCTTTCTCACCTTCTCTGGCACGGAATCCTTTCGTTCGCTTCCTCTGTCAGTGTCGCAAAGAGCGGGACTGTTACGTCCGCCGGAAGCCGCACGGCGGGCCTCGTTGACTGCCCGCTGACGACGGCGTGACGCGCACGGCGGAGGATGGCCTCGTGGTCGTCACCCCGCGTGCGGCGCTCCTGATCCTTCGCCTGTGGACGGAGGGGGAGGATCCCGGAACGCTCCGCGTACGGATCACGCACACGCGCGACCTCGCCCTCCCGGGACAGACGCGTACGGCCTCCGGCTCGCCCGACGACATCTGCGCCATCGTCAAGGACTGGCTCGACGGGATCGCCCGCTCGTCCGGCGAGGACAGCACGTTCGGTGACGACGGCGTGACGGACGGGTGACGCCACGGCCACGTGGCATTGACAGACGATCCCCGATAGTGGGAGAACACGACCTGCTCCCACTCGATGCCGAAGCTCTCCCCCGTCTCCTCCCCCGCGCGCCGCGCGGGACGCACCGCGACGGCGCGGGCGACTCCACCGGCGGGGAAGACGCGACGAGGCCGTGCGGGAAACGGCGCCGCCGCGAGACCGGTCCGGCTCGCGCTGCTCCGCGCGTTCGAGCTCCACTGCGGCGACCAGGAGATCGTGCTGCCGATGAGCGCGCAGCGCTTGCTCGCGTTCCTCGCGCTCCGCGAAGGTCCGGTGCACCGAATCCACGTCGCGGGCACGCTCTGGATCGACACGAACGAGGAGCGGGCCGGCGCGAACCTCCGCACGGCGCTCTGGCGCTTGCGGCAGGTCCCGGCCGAGGTGGTCGAGAGCGCCTCGACGCACATCCGGCTGGCGCCGAGCGTCGAGGTCGACGTGCGGGAGGCGCTCGCGATCGCAGAGCGCCTGCTCGACCCGGCCGCCGGGTGGGCGGGTGCGGATCTCGCCGCGGCCACGCTCTCGGCCGACCTGCTCCCCGACTGGTACGACGACTGGGTCCTGCTCGAGCAGGAACGGTTTCGCCAGATCAGGCTGCACGCGCTCGAGGCGCTCTGCGAGCGGCTCGTGGAGGCAGGGCGATTCGGGCCGGCAATCGACGCCGGCCTCGCGGCCGTCGCCGGCGAGCCGCTGCGCGAGAGCGCACAGCGCGTGCTGATCAGCGCCTATCTCGCCGAGGGAAATCGCGGCGAGGCGATCCGGCAGTACGAGCGATACCGAACCCTGCTCCGCGAAAGTCTCGCGCTCGAGCCCTCGGCCGCGATCGACGACCTCTTCGTCTCGTTGCGCGACCGCCTGGCCTGAAGCTCCCGCGTCGACCTACGTGACGCTGCGGTGATGCCCGGACAACGTCCGGGTGACTCGCGCTCTCGGATCATGGCTGCACCAGGAAGCCAGCGAGGAGGTCCAGGGTGCTCAGCACGATCAGGCCCACCCGAAACGTCGTCAACCGAAGCTTCCCGGTGCTCGGCTTCACCGTGCACACCGGAGAAAGCCCGTCGTGGTTCGAGATCGCGATCGCCACGGATCCGGCGCTCTTCGAGCCGGACGCAAAGGCTAATCGCACGTCGTCGAACTTCTACTCCACCCACGGCGAGGGCCCGCTGCCCGCCGAGCGCGGCGACGCCGTGTACCTCGTGCCGCCGAGCGTGCTCGCGAACTTCGCCGGCAGCGACAACCTCTACTACGCCCTCGCGACCTTCACGCGGCCCGACCGCCAGAACCCGTCGATCACGAAGCTTCCTCCGGGCGCGAGCACCCCAGTCCAGATCTCGCGATCCTTCACCGGCGAGAGCCGTCGCCTGCCCGCGGGCGGCTCCCGTCGCGAATACCGCGCGACCTACCCGAGCGCGAACGGCGAGGCGCCCGTCTGGGCCGGCGACGTCGCCGCGCCGGGCACGACCGAGAAGGCTTCGGGGAACGGCCAGGCTGCGCCGGGCGGCGCGCCAACCGCATCGGCGCCGGCGCCCACGACGCCTCCCGCCGCGCACGCCTCCGCGCTCGCCGAGTACCGAGACGGGTTCGAGGAGACTCACGGCCCTGTCGCGACCGAGGACGACGGCGCGTACGGCGTCGACGGCCCGATTCCGGACGACACGGGCGGCGTCGCGGCGGCGGCCGTCGCCGAGGCGCTCGCCGTCACGCCCGAGTACCCGGGCGCATCCCGCTTCGTCCCGGCGCACCCGACCAACTACCGGGCGCGCTCCAGCCCGCGGACGATCGAACGCATCGTCATCCACATCACCGACGGCGGCGCGAACATCAACGGCACGGTCAGCTGGTTCGCCAGCCAGCACCAGCCGCCCGCCGGACCGTCGAGTGCCCACTACGTCGTCGGCCAGGACGGCGAGGTCGTCCAGATGGTTCGCAACAACGACGTCGCGTGGCACGCGCACACCGCGAACGGGAACAGCATCGGCATCGAGCACGTCGCGAACTCGCGCGGGCTCCGGCCGACGCAGGACGAGTACGACGCCTCGGCGCGGCTCGTGTGCTGGCTCTGCCGCCAGTACGGGATCCCGGCCGACCGGGATCACATCGTCGGGCACAACGAGGCCGATCCGACGACGACCCACCGCGGGTGCCCGACGGTCGCCTGGGACTGGGACGTCTACATGGCCACGGTCGCGGCGGCATGCGCGTCGAGCAACGGCGAGGCAGCCGCTCCGGCGGCGGAGTCGCTCGGCGCGCCCTACGACATCCACTGGGACGACGTCGACCTCGTCGCGCAGCCAGACGGCATGTCGTGCTGGGCGGCCGCCGCGGCGATGGTC
Organism: Gaiellaceae bacterium; assembly: GCA_035640455.1. Lineage (GTDB taxonomy): Bacteria > Actinomycetota > Thermoleophilia > Gaiellales > Gaiellaceae > AC-50. The sequence continues at coordinate 10,046 of DASQWB010000148.1, forward strand.
GTCGGCTGGCGCGACCGGGTCTGCATCGACCCGAACGAGGTCGTCCGCGGCTCGGGCCCCTACGTGGACATCGGGCCGAGGGGCGGCCTCTCGCCGAACAGCCGCGACGAGCTCGCGGCGGCGTGGGGGCTCGCGATCGAGCCGCCGATGGACTACTCGATCGACGGCTTCGCGCAGCTCCTCCAGTCGGTCGGGCCGCTCTACGTCGGCGTCGCGGTTCCGAGCGGACACGCCGTCACGGTCATCGGCCTCACCGGCGACGGCACGCCCGACGGGACGCTCGTCCACTACCACGACCCGTGGCCGCCGGGCACCGGCGCAGCGAACCAGACGAAGACCTACAGCCGGTTCATGCTCGAGTACGACAACCGGATGACGGTCGACCCGAGCGGGAACGTGAACGTGCAGATCCTGCACGCGAACGGCCGCCGGCCGATCGCCGAGAGCCGCGCCCTGGCGGCCGAGTCGTTCGACGTGAACTGGGACGACGTCGAGCTCGTCCACCAGCCGACCGAGATGTCGTGCTGGGCCGCGGCGGCCTCGATGGTCGTCGGCTGGCGCGACCGGATCTCGATCGACCCGACCGAGGTCGCGCACCACGCGGGGCACTGGGAGCGGTACACCGAGGGCCTGCTCGCCGAGGACTTTCCGACGCTCGCGCGCGGGATGAACCTCGAGCCCGAGCCGGCGCAGTCGTACACGATCGACGCCTTCCGGAACCTGCTCGAGACGAAGGGACCCCTGTGGGTCGCGGCCGACGTGCCCGGCTTCCACGCGATCGTGGTCACCGGGATCTACGGCGACGGGAGCTCGAGCGGCGAGGACACCTTCGTCCGGATCAACGACCCGTGGGATCGAGATCCAGGCACGCCGGGCAATCCCGGCGCGTATCGCGACACCCACGACTCGGGCAGCCGCTACGTGCTCACATGGCGCCAGTTCGTCTCCGAGTACGAGAACGTCCAGCGGCACGGAGACGACTGGGGCGACGTGCGGGTGCAGATCATGCACGCCGCCGGAACCGACGGCCGTCAGCCCAGCCGCGGGACGGGAGCGGCCGCGCAGGCCCTCGGGCGGACGATCGTCTCGGCACGGTCACCGATCCCACGGACGACGTTGGAGCGCATCAGCGATTCGAGCCACGACGTCGAGTGGACGCTCGAGAACCTGAGCGGCCTGAAGTTCCCGCACAACAGCCCGAGGCACGCGGGCACCGGCGACTTCAGCCAGGCGAGGGATACCGTCGAGGGCCAGCACGCCCGAATCGGCGACCAGGAGGTCTGGGCCGACTTCGACATCGAGTGGGAGTACAACGGCCGCTCCCTCGGCAACCTCTCGATGCAGAACGTCCGGGCCCACGGGACGAACCTCATCACGTCGCGTCCGTCGCTCAGCTTCACCGCGCACATCCAGGACGTCGCCCAGGTCTATCGCTCCCAGGTCAACCCAGGCGCGCCGACCTGCGCGGCGATCCGCATCAACGTCGAGTGGCGCTTCTCCAGCAACGGGAACGACGCCGTCGCGATGACCTACGTGACGGTCTACGGCGACGGCTCCGCCGACCAGCACTGGACGCAGCCATGAGCTCGATGCCTACAAGCACGGAAGCTCCAGCAATCGAGCTCCTGCCGCCCCCGCCGGACGTGACGTCGAATATGGTCGCCGTTCCCGAGGAGGAGGACGCGGCCGAGGCGCTCGCCGCGAACGGGATCGAGCTCCTGCCGCCACCGCCCGACATCGTCACCGACCACGTCGTCGCCTCCGAGCCCGAAGACGCCGCGGAGGCCCTGGCGGACGCGGAGCTCGTACGGCAGCTCTCGCTCTCGGCCAAGGAGCCGGACTACCGCGAGGAGTTCGGCGACGAGGCCGAGCCGGAGCACGAGCCGCTGGACGCGGGGCCGGCGACCCCGCTCGACAACGCGGCGATCTACCGGATCATCCGCGAGGTCGCGCTCGCCGACTCGGGCGACGACCTCTACTCCGCCGTCTCGACCGACGACGCGGCGCAGTTCGGCCTGTGCTTCGGGCTCGTCCTGTTCCCCCAGGCCTCGAGCCACCTCGGCTCGGCCCTACGGCTGATGCAGACGCGGAACGCCGCGGCGTTCGCCGAGACGTTCGGCCCGGCCGCGGTCGAGCTGCTCGCCGTCACGAACGCGGCGGCACCGGAAGCGCGGCTCCAGCCCGTCGCGGGCGAGCCGCTCACGAGCGACACCTGGGTCGATCGCTTCCGCCGTTCGGGCGCGGTGCCGGAGTTCCAGGCCGCGCAGAACGAGGAGGCGATCGAGCACCAGTTCCGGCCGATGCTCCGGGTCGCGCTCGACTTCGGCTTCGCGACCGACCGCGCGCTCGCGATGGTGTACGACCGCGTCGTCACCCGCGGGCTCGGCGGCGGGCTGCGCTGGGTCGTCGAGACTGCGGGGCCGCTGCGGACGGCCGCGCAGCGAAGCGCGGCGCTCGAGCTGCTCGGCGCCGCCGACGTCGCCGCGTTCGAGGCCACGGCCGGCATGACGCGCCGCGACGGGCAGTTCGACCTCGAGACGCACGCGGCACTCGTGGCCGCCCTCCGCCGGCAGGGGAAGATCCCGCTTCCCTCGGCGACCGACCTGCAGTGCCGGCTCGTCGCCGCTGCTACGGGCGCCGCCAAGGAGCGACTCGCAGCGCTGCTCGAGTCGGACGCCTTCTCCGACACGATCTCCAGTGCGACCTAGCGAGGCTCGAGGGAGAGCTCGTTGAGCCACGAGACGCACGAAGTCGCCGCCGCCCGAGCGCTCGCCGCGAACGTCGAGGCGGCGCTTCGGCGCACGGAGTCGTTCGCCAAGCTCGACCCGGCCACGCAGGCGGCGCTCGTCCGCGACCTCGGGACGATCCAGGCGGCGCTCGGCACGTCACCGCCGGGGCGCGAGCAGAGCGACCCGTACGCGTTCGCGCTCGGGGTCCCGGGCGACCGGTGGCACCTGGGCCGCGGCGCCCAAGAGCCGGCGCCGGCCGCCCCGGCCACGGGCAACGGCTCGACTCCGCCCGCGCCGTCGCCGGGCTCCTCGCGACAGCCGGCCACCCAGACGCTCGCCGCCCGCGCGGGGGCGCTCAGCGACGAGATCAACTTCCCGTCCTTCGTCGCCGGGCTCGTCCACGGGACCTTCGACGCGATCGTCGACGCGACGATCCGGCAGATGGAGACGTTCGCCGACCTCGTCAGCGCCGTCGCCAAGGACGTCGACCAGTTCACGAGCCAGAACATCACGCCGAATCAGGTCCGCGATTGGCTCGTCCAGCGGTTCCCGCAAGACCTGAAGCTCGACGTCTCGGCGGGCGAGCCGCGCGTCCGCGCCATCGCCGGAGCCGGAGCCGACGGCGAGGAGGTTTCCGACGGCGAGGAGGTTTCGCCCTCGTGGCTCGCCGACTTCGGCCTCGCGGGGGAGCCGCTCAGCGACGAGCTGATCGAGGAGCGGCTGGTTCCGGCCGCCCGCCGGCAGGTCGGCGAGAACCGGCTCCAGATGCTGGCGACGC
>DASQWB010000149.1:0-3414 GCA_035640455.1 Gaiellaceae bacterium
GAGAACCGCTCCACGAGCTCCCGCCATGCCTCGTCCTCCCCGGCTCGGCAGCGGGCCACGAGCGCAGCGTCCGATACGGGATCTGTCACCCGTGCGCACCCTACAACTGCGTCAGCGAGCGGCATAGAGGCGCCGCTCTACCTCACTGAATTGGCTGGCGCCGGCCTTGGCATGGAGCCCGGTCTGGTGGCCAACTTCCTGCGCCTGCGACGGGAGAAGTGGCTGCCAGCGGCGCGTGCCGCGGCGGCGCCTGACGCGACAGAAGCCGAGCGCTGAGGGGTGCGGGCGTTGGTGCGATCACTGCTTCACCGCTCACACTCCGCCGAGGTAAGAGATCCGCAGGAGCTGCGCATGGGGAGCCCGCAGTACGGCCGGCTCGTCTTAGACGGCAAATCGTTGCCTACGAGAGGTTCGGTCGAGTCACGGTCACTGACCTGGTCGGCCGATCGTCACCTGTTGGCGGCCCAAGAGCTGGTCTCGTGGCTTGACGAGCCCGAGACGCGTGTAATCGTGGTCGATGCCGAGCGGAGGATCGAGCTTGCTGCGACGCGAGCGAGGAAGGGGTTTTCGACTCCGTTGCGCTTCGAGGATGACGGTTTGGTCTACAGCCACGCCCACCGCCGCTTTCCCGAGCGTGAACTGCGGCTGCCGCTGACGCGGCAGGCAGACAACCGTCAGGAGGACTGATGGCGCACCGCGACCAGCGACGAGATCTAGGAGCATCCGACCGTGGCTGGCGTCTCTTGATGGGGCTCTCGTACGGCGCGCTGGCGACCGTCACGATCGGCTTTGCGATCATCGCCGCCAGCGTGGCTGTGGTCGTGGTGCTGCTCCACGGAGCCTCACCCGGGGCCGATAGGGCCAAGGCGCGCGCGGAGGTGCAGCGCTACTTCGATGCCCGAGCGCCCGGGAAGGTCAACGTTCGCGCATGCACATACGCGCCTGTCGATGACTCTGACTTCGAGACGTTCTCCTGTTCCGTGGAGGTGGCCTGCCAACGCCGCTTCGTCTTCAGCGTCCCGCGAGCGGCCGCGTCGTTCCGCGCCGACATGGCACCCAGACCCCGGGCGAAGGCCCTGCCGCTCCGCTGCGGCGGCGGGACTCACTGAGATGCGAAGCTCGGCGATCCCTGCCCGGCGAGTGGCCGGACTTCTTTCGCGGAATAACACCTGGGCATGCGCCAGCCGAAGGTGACGAAGGAGTACAAGGAGGATCACGGCGAGCGCGATGCCGAGGGCTTCTACGACTACGCCTACACCTACTGGGAGTACATCTTCGACTTCGACGACCGCCGGTATCGCGCACGCATCCACACCGACGCGCCAGAGAAAGCATTCCTCAACGGGCTCGGCGGCACGAACACTCGCTGGTCGGAGGCGCCAACGGACCCCTACATACGCGCGATCGCCGACTACCTCGAGACCGACGTGGGCCGGGTCGAAGTCCACATTCTCAGCCCGAGCGGGGGCTACGACCCGGTCCTGCTCCTACCTGAGCCCTATCCGCTCGAGGCCAAGGAACACCTGGCGTTAATCGACCGCAAGCTCGAGGAGATGCGAGCCCGGGCCAAGCAACCGGCACCGCGGACATTGACAGGCTTGATCGGCGGCTGGCGCGAGGTCATCGACCAGATCGAGGACGGCTACGAGGACAACGTCTACGAGTACTGGAACGACGTCTCGGTGCGCGACCTTCTTGACGAGGTGCTGGCTGTCGTCCCCGAGGGCAGCGTCCGAGCCTGGGTGACGAAGGAGGTGGAGGAGCTTGACTACCGCTATCGCCGCGCAACGGACGAAATCGACAGGCCGATCTTCGGCTCAGGCGACAGCCGGTGGTGGTGGTTGCGCGTGCCGAACGTCCTCGTCGGTGAGCTGCGCGACGATCTGGAACAAGAGCTTGGACGCTAGCGTCGCACCGTTCGCTGTCTCTGCTCGCGCTCCCCGTCGGTTGCGCTGGATGTCAGTCGATCTTGCTGTCTGGGAAGGACCCCAGCCGGCGAGCGACGCCGAGGCGCGCGCTGTCTTCGCCGATCTCGCCGTGGTCGGCTCGAGCGCGGTCTACGACCATCGGTGCGCCGCCGCCAGGGCGCACGACTCCGAGCGATGCGCATGAAGCGGCCGCAGCAGTCACTCGTTGCCCTAGCGTCGCTTGCCGCCGTCACCGCTCTTGTGCTGAGTAACGCGACGGCTTCGCCAATGACGCGCTCGCGCGGCGTCGCGCGCGACTACGGCGTGTTGCAGAAGTTCTCGCCCCAGTCCGTATCGACGTGGTGGGCGGTTGTGGCCAGCAATCTGAAGCCGGAGACCTTCGTCGTCAAGACCTCCGACAGCGGCCAGCACTGGCGCGACGTCACGCCGCCGGTGAAGTTCATCGCCTCGAGCTTCTTCCTCGGTGCGAGGGCCGGCTGGGTCGAGGCCGGCGCTCTTCGTCCAGGCGCGACGACGGTCCTCTATCGCACGCTCGATGGCGGGCGCAGCTGGCGCCGGCTGGCCCGCGTCGCGAGCGAGTGTCAGCTCGACTTCGTCGACGCGCGCCACGGCTGGTGCGTCGCCATTGGCGCGGCGACGGGCTCAGAGACGGTGCGGCTCTTCCGCACTGTCGATGGCGGCCGGAGCTTTAGCCTCGTTTCGCGCACCGGCCTCTACGACCGCGGCTCGACGCGGGCTGCGCTGCCCTTCGGTTGCGACAAGACGCTCGCCTTCACGTCGGCTCGCGTCGGTTGGGCCGCGACCTACTGCGCCGGCGCGTGGGGTGCACAAACTCAGGTCCGTACCGAATCCGGCTGATTTCCAGGAAAGGTCGAATAAGTGCACCCCACGGGGTAAAGAACAAGACGTGACTAGCACTGCGCCCAGCCGTGAGGTGTGCGTTCGTCCGTTACTGCCTCAGCATGGGGACCGGCCACTTGTGCATGCTCGGGTGACGGGACCGCCGGGGCCGTTTTCGCTTTCAGGCGGCCTTGAATGCGATCCGGGGACCAGCTGCCCCGTCGGGCAGAACGCTGAAGTGATCGCGAGGGCGGGCTGATGCTTCCGCCGCGACAGTTCGGACGACGTTTCCCGTCGGCCGCGGTCGCTGGCGTGTGGCTGTATCACGGTGCCTGGTGCAAGCTGCTGGGTCGCTGTCCCGAGCAGGCGGGAATCGTCGCCGAAGTGCCGGGCCTGCGCGGCGGGCGAGCGAAAGCATTGTTGCTGGCGCTCGGAGTTGCAGAGACGGCGCTGGCGGGCTGGGTGATCAGCGGCGCCCGCCCGCGGCTCGCCGCGGCGACGGGCACGACACTCGTTCTCGCCATGAACGCGGGCGGCCTCGCGTTCGGCCGTCGGCAGATCGCCGCGCCGAAGGCGCTCTTGCTTGAGAACGCTTGCTTTCTGGCGCTCGCGTGGCTGGCGGCGGAGGCCGACCGCGCGGCAGCGG
>DASQWB010000150.1:0-8332 GCA_035640455.1 Gaiellaceae bacterium
ACGCCGTCATCGACTTCGGCGAGGGCAACCCGAACGAACCCACCGACCCACTGATCCGGCAGGCGCTCGTCGAGAACCTCGGCGAGCGGTCCAGGTACCCCCGCGCGGCGGGTCTACCGGAACTGCGCGAGGCCGCGGCGGCATGGTGCGGGCGACGGTTTGGCGTCGAGCTCGATCCCGACGCCGAGGTCGTGCCCACCTACGGAGCGAAGGAGGCGATCTTCAGCCTCGCCCAGGTGCTGATCGATCGCGACTCGGACAAGCGGCTCGTCGTCTACGGCGAGCCCGCGTACCCGGTCTACGAGCGCGGCGCGCGCTTCGCCGGGGCCGAGCCGCTCACGCTGCCGCTCCGCGAGGAGCACGACTTCCTTCCCGATCTGGAAGCCGTCGACGAGGAGACGTGGCGCCGGACGGCGATCCTCTGGGTCAACTATCCCCACAACCCGACGGGAGCGACGGCGCCGCTCGACTTCTACGAGCGTCTCGCGGAGCTCGCGCTGCGATACGACTTCGCGCTGGCCTCCGACGAGGCCTACACGGAGCTCTGGTTCGACGAGCCGCCCGTCTCGACGCTCCAGGTTGCGGATCGCACCAACGTCGTCGTCTTCCAGACGCTCTCCAAGCGCTCCTCGATGACCGGCTATCGGTCGGGCTTCGTCGCGGCCCACCCCGACGTGATCGAGGCGCTGAAGGAGTACCGCCCGAACGTGGGGACAGCGCCGCAGGAGTTCGTGCAGCGTGCGTCCGTCGTCGCATGGGAGGACGAGGAGCACGTCGCGCGCGCGCGCGAGACATACCGGCACAAGCGCGAGCTGCTGGCCGCGGCGCTGACGCGCCGCGGCTACAGGATCGCCGCGAGCCGGGCCGGGATGTACCTGTGGGTCGAGATGCCGTCAGACGTCGTGATCCGCCTGCTCGAGCGCGGCGTCATCGTCTCGCCGGGCGAGTTCTTCGGCCCCTCCGGCGCCGGCTACGTGCGCTTTGCGCTCGTCCCCACCGTGGAGGAGTGCCGCCGGGCCGCCGAGATCCTCGAGGAGGTGCTGTGACCGACGTCGAGGCCGTTATCGCCGCCCTCGACCGCGGCGAGACTCGGATCGCCGAGAAGGTCGACGGCGAATGGCGCGTGAACGAGGAAGCGAAGCAGGCGATCCTCGACTACTTCCGGCTCCGTGACGTGGAGCCGCTCGAGGTCGGCCCGTTCGAGTACCTCGACAAGATCCCGCTCAAGCACGACTACGAGCGGCTCGGCGTGCGGGTCGTGCCGCCGGCGACCGCGCGCTATGGCTCGTTCCTCTCGCCGGGCGTCGTGATGATGCCGAGCTACGTGAACATCGGCGCCTGGGTCGGGCCGCGGACGATGGTCGACACCTGGGCGACCGTCGGCTCGTGCGCGCAGGTGGGCGCCGACGTCCACCTCTCTGGCGGCGTCGGCCTGGGCGGCGTGCTGGAGCCGGTGAACGCGCGGCCGGTGATCGTCGAGGACGGCGCGTTCCTCGGGTCGCGCTGCATCGTCACCGAGGGGGTGGTGATCGGCGAGCAGGCCGTCCTCGGCCCGAACGTCGTGCTGACGGGCTCGGTGCCCATCATCGACGTGACCGGGCCCGAGCCCGTCGAGCACCGCGGCGTGGTGCCGCCGCGGTCTGTGGTCCTGCCCGGGACGCGCCCGCGCGAGTTCCCGGCCGGGACGTACAACCTCGCGTGCGCGCTGATCGTGGGGCATCGCTCCGAGTCGACCGACCTCAAGCTGAGTCTCAACGAGGCGCTGCGGGCCCACGGGATCGGCGCCTGAGGCACGTCGGTACGATGGTGCCCATGATGCGCAACGACGATCGACTCGACCCGCGGGCCCTGCCCCGGATGGAGCGCCGCGCGGCATTGGGCATAGCCGCCGCCGTGGGCGTAGCAGCCTGCGTCTGGGCCTTCCTCTCACCGGATCACCCGGCGCTCCAGCTCGTATTCATCAGCTTCGCCGCCGCGGTCGTGGCCTACTCGATCTTCTTCTTGAAACTGAGCCTCCGGCGTCTCCGCGCCCTCCGGCGGCTACACGAGGAAAGCGCCGGCGCATACACCCAGCCAGACCGCCAGTAGCAAGAACCAGACAGCGAGATGGCCGCCGAGCCACTTGCGCTCGAAGACGGCCTCGGGCGGGTCGCTCGCGAAGCTGCAGGTGAGCCCGTAGCACGCGAGCATGGCAGCGAGGCCGCTCGCGACCGCTGCAGCCAGGATCAGCACCCGCCCCGCCGGGTGATCTGCGAGAGCCAGCGAGAGCGCTAATCCGCCCACGAGGCCGCCGAAGCCGGTCGCGAGAACGACGCCCGCCAGAGCCTCGAATCGCTCGATCTCCGCGACGACTGCGGGCGATACTCCCGGCGGCGGGTACACATCAAGATTTTCGCCGCCGCTCAGCGGCCGCATTTGTGCCGAGAGCGTGACTATTCGGTACGTTCCGCCGCGCCCGTCAGAAACGCGCGTCTCCCGTCGAAGCGGACATCTAGCACACCCCCGGGGAATCGCACCTGCGCCGGGCTCTGCCGTAGCGCAGCTGCTACGGCGACCGCGCTCGTGCCCGACGCCGTCGTCTCCCCCACGCCGCGCTCCCAGACCCGCGCCGTCACCTGCCCCGGCTCGTCGAGCCGCGCGACCTGCACGTTCGTCCGCTCCGGGAAGCGGGGATGCGTCTCGAGGAGCGGGCCGATCAGCGGCAGGTCGTCGGGGTCGCCCACAACGACCGCGTGCGGGTTTCCCACCGAGACCGGGATCACCTCGAGGCCTGCCACCCGCTCGGGCTCGTAGACCTCGACCTCGCCGAGGTCGGTCTCGACCAAGCCGCCTTCGAGCATCCGCCCCTCCACCACCCGCGGCCCGACCGCGAGCCGTACCCGCTCGACGCCGTTGCGCTCCGCGAGCCACCGTGCCGCGATCCGCGTGCCGTTTCCGGACATCTCCGCCTGCGACCCGTCCGGGTTCCAGATCGTCACGTCGGCCGTGTCCGGGCCCGTCACGGCGACCTCGAGGATGCCGTCGGCGTCGCCCACCAGCTCGCGGACACGCTCGGGCGTCAGTTCAGCCCGCTCGACGAGCAGGTAGGTGTTGCCGAGCGCGTGCCACTTCGAGGATGTCATCGGCGACCTCGCCAGCCGGGCGGTCGGCGCGAACGCTAACCAGGCCGGGGATCCGCCGCATCCACTTGCGCTGGTACGCGGCGTAGCGACGCGTGCGCGCGGCGACGGCCGCCCGCGCTTCCTCCGGCGGCAGCGTCGCCGCCTCCTCGAGTCCGAGGGTCTTCCGCGCGGTTGCCGAAAGAGGCCCCGCAAGCGCCCGCCGGGCCTCCTCGGCCACGCCCGACTCGAACATCGCACGCGTCCGCGCTTCGATCCGCCGCTCGAGCTCCTCCTTCGGCACCTCGAGCGCGAAGACGAGTGTCGGATGCCGCGTCTCCTCGCTCCAGAGACGGTCCTCGTCGGGCGCGAGCGACGCCCCCGCCGCCACGAGCTCCAACGCGCGAACGACCCGCCGCCGGTCGTTCGGATGCACGCGTGCAGCGGCCGCCGAATCGAGCAGCGCCAGATGCTCGTGCGCCGCCTCTCCGCCCTCCGAGTCGTAGAACGCCTCCCAGCGGCCGCGCTCGTCCGAGGACGCCGGCAGCCGAAGCTCGGCCAACGCGGCCCGCAGGTAGAGGCCGGTCCCGCCGACGACGACCGGCGTCCGTCCCGACGCGAGGATCTCGTCGATCGCCGCGTGCGCGAGCGCCGTGTACTCGCCGACCGACCCCTCGTGGTCGAGCGGCCAGATCGCGACGAGCCGCGCCGGCCGCGAGGACTGGTTCGTGAGGATCGGCAGGCCGCGATAGGCCTGCATCGCGTCGGCCGAGACGAGCTCGGCCGGGATCCGGTCGGCGAGCGCTTCGGCGACCGCGCTCTTGCCCGAGGCGGTCGGCCCGAAGATCGCGATTACCGCGCCCGCGAGCGCGTCTCCTTCCTCGGCTCGGCCGCCTGCTCGCCGGCCTCCTGCCGCCGCGCCGCGCCGTCCTCCGTCAGCAGGTTGCGGATCATCGGCACGGCGGCGGCGCCCATCCCGAGCACCTGGCTGAACATCTGCCCGATCCCCTCGGCGCCGTTCAGGACGGTCATCTGGCCGATGTTGCCGAACGCCTTCGCGGCCTCGCCGACGACTTGCGGGAGCTGCTCGGCGATCTGCTGCGCGATCACGGCCTCCTGGTTCTGCGCGAGCGCCTGCGCGCGGGCGCGGATCGCCTCGGCCTCGGCGAGGCCCTTCGCCTTCACCGCCTCGCCCTCGCCCGCGCCGCGGGCCTGGAGCGCGGCACCCTCCGCCTGGCCCACCTTGCGCGTGGACTCGGCGGTCGCGTCCGCCTCGATCTTCACCTTCTGCGCGTTCGCGGCGGCGCGAAGCTCGACCTCCCGCGCCTCGGCCTCCGCCTTGTGGATGCGCGCGTCGCGCTCGCCCTCGGCGAGCGTCCGCTGCTTGTACGCCTCGGCGTCAGCGGGCTTCCGCACCTCGGCCTGGAGCCGCTGCTCCGTGCGCTGCGCCTCGAGCTCGGCCACCTTCGTCTCCTGGACGACGACCTGCTGGCGGGCAGTCGCCGCGGCCAGCGGGCCGGCCTGTTCGGCCCGCGCCTGCGCCTGTTGCGCCTGGGCCATGACCTCGGCCTGTCGAATCTGCGAGTCGCTTCGCGCCGCCGCCTTCAGCGCCTCGGACTCCTGCTCGCGCTCGGTCGCCTCGCGGTCGGCCTGCGCCTCGGCAATCCGCGCCTCCTTCGCCACCCGCGCCGCCTCCGGCATCGAGACGTTCTGGATGTAGTCGGTCTGGTCGGTGATGTCCTGGAGCTGGAGCGAGTCGATCGTGAGCCCGAGCCGCTGCATCTCGTTCGCCGCCGACTCGCGCGTCGCCTGCGTGAGCTTGTCGCGGTTCCGGATCAGGTCCTCGACCGTCATCGTGCCGATGATCGCCCGCAAGTGGCCGGCGAAGACGTTGTGCACCTTCACGTCCATCTGGTCTTCCTGCTCCAGGAAGCGCCGCGCCGCGTTCGCGATCGACGCGAAGTCGTCGGCGATCTTGTAGATGACGACCGCGCGCACGCCGATCGGGATGCCCTGCGTCGTCACGCACTCGAGGTCGAGCTCCGCCTCGTGGATGTCGAGCGAGAGCCGCCGCACCTTCTGGAGGCCCGGGACGACGAACGCGCCCTTGCCGACGACGATCTTGAACCCGAGGCCGGCCGCGTCGCCCTCCGGCCCGTGGTGCGCCCGGAGGCCGGAGATGATCAGGGCCTCGTTCGGTTCGGCGACCTTGTACATGAGCATGGTGCTGACCCTCCTTCCTCGGACGGCGCCTCAGGAGAACCGGCTGACGATGACGGTGCGCGGCGCGTCCTGCTCGAGCACGATGACCCGCGCGCCCTTCTCGATCCGCTCGTCCTGGTCGGCGGCGTAGGCGTAGTAGGACTCGTGGCCCCCTCGGATGGCGATCATGATCTCGCCCACCCGGCCGGGCTCGATCGCGCCGATGACGCGCCCGACCTTGCCGATGAGCCGGTGGTCGACGACCATCCTCGCCTCGCATGATAGGTCTGCGCCTGTTACTGGAGAAGCCGCGCAGCTGCTGCTTCGAGGGCCTCCGATGAGACGCCTGCGGCGCGGAGGTAGCCGCGGACGCTGCCGTAGCGGCGCTCGAGCTCCTCGAGCACGCCGACCATGGCCCGTGGCGGTGTCCGCGCGAGGCGCAGGCGCCGCTCGCGGTCGGCCTCGTCCTCCGCCTCGTCGATCCACTCCCGTGTCCGCTCGACGAGATTCCGATGGCTCTCGCCGTAGTCGGCGGCGATGTCGTCGAGCCCGACGCCGGCGAGCCGCAGGAGCAGCGCGACGACGAGGCCCGTCCGGTCCCTCCCACCCAGGCAGTGGACGACGACCGTGCCCTCCGGTGCCTCCGCGATCGCCGCGACCGCCGCTCCGAACTCCGGCCGGCGGCGCTCCAGGAACTCGAGGTAGACGTCGCGCGTCGCCTGCTCGGCGTCCGGAGCAGCGTCGCCGATCGCGTCGATCTCGAGCCATTCCGGCGCGTCCGGCTCGGGGAGGAGCGGGACGTGGACGACGTCGACGTCGAGCTCCCGCGGCGGATCCGCCTCGAGATCGAGCCGGAAGCGGAGGTCGACGATCCGCGAGACGCCGTAGTCGAGGAGCGCTGCCCAGCCGGCGTCGCTCAAGAGCCGGATGCTGTCGGCGCGGACGATCGCGCCGAAGCGAGTCGTGCGGCCGTCGCGCGTCGAGTGCCCGCCGAGGTCGCGGACGTTGACGCACCCGTCCCAGCTCAGCGTGCGCTCAGGCAGCAACGGGGACTGATTGCGCGCCGCGGAGGGTGGTCGAGGTGGCGCCTTCGATGTGGACGTCGACGAGCTCGCCCGGCTGCGCGTCGCCGGCGAAGTTCACCGTCGTGTTGCGGCGAGTGCGGCCGCGCAGGAGCGACGGATCGGTGCGGCTCGGCCCTTCGACGAGCACCTGCTCGACGCCGCCGACGCGGGCCGCGTTGCGCTCGAGCGCGACGCACTGGCAGAGCTCGATCAGCCGCTCGATCCGCTCTGCCTTCACCTCGTCGGGTACCTGGTTCGGCATCGTCGCCGCCTCGGTGCCGCGGCGGGGCGAGAAGACGAATGTGAAGGCGCTGTCGAAGCCGACCTCCTCGACGACCTCGAGCGTCTCGCGGAAGTCGTCCTCGGTCTCGCCGGGAAAGCCGACGATGAGGTCGGTGGTGAGTGCGAGGTCGGGGATCGCGGCGCGCAACTCGCCGACGAGGCGCAGGTAGCGCTCGCGCGAGTAGGTCCGCCGCATCGCCTTGAGGATCCGCGTCGAGCCCGACTGGAGCGGAAGGTGCGCGTGCGCGCAGACGGCGGCGCACTCGGCCATGGCGGCGATCACCGGCGCGCGGAAGTCCTTCGGATGCGGGCTCGTGAAGCGGATCCGCTCGATCCCCTCGACGGCGTCGCAGGCGCGGAGGAGCTCGTCGAAGCTGGTGCCGACATCGCGGCCGTACGAGTTCACGTTCTGGCCGAGGAGCGTGATCTCGCGAACGCCGTCGCGCGCGAGCCGCGTCACCTCGGCGACGACCTCACCGGGCCGGCGGCTCTGCTCGCGGCCGCGGACCGACGGGACGATGCAGTAGGCGCACTTCGAGTTGCAACCCATCGAGATCTGCACCCAGGCCTGGAACGGCCGCTCGCGCCGCATCGGCAGCTCGCCGGCGAAGCTCCGCTCCTCGAGCCCGAAGCGGCCGCGTGCGACGCCCTCGCCTCCGAGGCCGATCCAGTCGCCGAGGTGCGGGATCGAGCCTGGGCCGAAGGCGACGTCGACGTACGGGTAGAGCTCGAAGAGCCGCTCGCGCTGTGCCTCGGCGTAGCAGCCGCCAACTGCGATCACCTTCTCCGGGTCGCGCTGCTTGAGCGCGGCGGCCTGCGCGAGGTGCGCCGCGAAGCGCTGGTCGGGCTTCTCCCGGATCGTGCACGTGTTGAAGACAAGGACGTCGGCCTCGTCCTGGCTCACCGCCTCTCCCAGCCCGAGCGACTCGAGCATCCCCTTGATCCGCTCCGAGTCGTGGGCGTTCATCTGGCACCCGAAGGTGGTGACCCAATACCTCCGCACACGGGTAGGGTAGCCGGGTGCCGGGGGATGATCTCCCGGCTCGTCAACCTGCACCCGAAGTAGCACGAACTTCAGCAAGAAGTATCCGCACGCCGCTGGTAGGCCCAACGCGGGTCGACAAGACGAGGGAGCGGCGCGCCGGGCGTTCGCGTCATCTCCGCGCGACGTCTCGTCGCCTCACGACAGGAGCGGCGCTTGGAACGAGGCCACCATGCCCGGACGACTCGCCGAAAGGCGTTCGGGACCTGCTCGCGCCGCGCAGCTGGCCGGCTGAGGGGAGCGCCGCGGTGGCGCTCCCCTCGTTTTCTCGTTGTTCTCGTTCTGGCTACTTGACGAGCTGGATGTTGATCGACTTGTAGGTGCCGTCGTCCAGCCCGATCTTCAGCGTCCAGGTTCCCTGCGAGAAGCTGACAGGGGTGGAGCTGCCGGGGTTTGTGTACCCGAGCTTGGTCGAGAGGTTGAAGATGTACTGCTGCGCGGTCGAGTCGTAGCGGAACAGGTTTCCGGTCGTCGAGGCCGCGGTCGAGATCGCCTCGTCGACCCCCGGATCGGGAGCGCTGTCGCCCTTCGCGACGTAGAGCTTCGCGACCGCGTTCGAGATCGGGATCGAGCCGCACGTGAGCCGGAACTTGACCGGCACCGTGCTGCCGAGCTTGAACCGGCTCGAGCCGTCCGAGTTGATC
>DASQWB010000151.1:0-9854 GCA_035640455.1 Gaiellaceae bacterium
CGCGGCCGCGCCCCCGCCGGTAGGCACATCAGGGGGGCCAAGGGCCATTTGCATTGAGCGCCGCAAGAACAAATGCGACGACTGCAAAAAGTGCCGCCTGAACGCGTCGAGACACGAGCCGCGCCACCTCCTTTCAGCTCCGTCGCATACCTCTTCCCAATGCATGCGACTTGTTGCCGTTACCGAACCTCAGTGAGCAATTGCTTGTCAAGGGAGGGCGTCTGTCCACAGTCATGGCGGTTGACTCCGACCGATCGAGACTTCAAGATGAGCATCACTGTGGCGACCGAGGTAGGGGCCCCCGAGGCCGAGACGATCGGTCAGCGGCTCCGAAGACTGCGAACTGAGCGGCGACTGTCCCAACGCGAGCTTTCCTCGCCGGGCGTTTCCTACGCCTATATCTCACGTATCGAGGCGGGAACGAGACAGCCTTCTGTCAAGGCACTCCGCATGCTCGCGAGAAAGCTCGGCGTTTCGGCCGAATACCTCGAAACAGGCTCCGAGCTCGGGGCTGCTGAAGAACGCGAGCTCAAATTGGCAGACGCCGAGCTCAAGCTGCGGCTCGGCGAGGATCCGGCTGAGGCGGAGCAGGTGCTTAGCGACGTACTCGAGGAGGCTCTCGCCGCAGGAGACCGGACGGCCGCAAACCGTGCGCGGATCACATTGGGTCTCGCTTCGGCTCAGCGCGGCGACCACGCCAGGACCATCGGCCTCCTCGAGGAGGCCATTGCCTCAGCCGAACTTTCGCCACGTGATCGACCCGATGTCTTCTCCACTCTCGGCGAGGCATACGTGGCCATCGGGACGCCAGTACGTGCCGTAGAACTATTTGAGCGCTCGCTGGCCGAGGTATCGGAAAAGGCTTCGGACGACGTCTCTGCGCAAGTACGTTTCGCGAGCTACCTCAGCTCTGCGCTGAGCGATATGGGTGAGGTCGAGCGCGCGGAAGCTGTGATGAGCGAAGCGCTAGCACGCTCTGAAGGCTTCACCGACCCGTACACACGCGTCCGGCTCTACTGGTCTCTGGCGCGGCTTTCCGAGTTCGAGGGCAAATATGTCGCTGCGCTCGATTACGCCCGCCGAGCTATCGCATTGCTTCAGGCGACGGACGACAGCCTCCACCTGGCTCGCGCGCATCTTCTGGCGGCGTGGATCATGGGTGCCCAGGGAAATGCCGAAGCAAGCGGTCGCCACCTTGATTTCGCCGAGCGCCTCCTCGGACCGCATCCGGAGCCGGTGGATCTTGCGCGACTGAGGACCGAGCAGGCCAAGCGTGCGGCGCTTCTCGGCAACGGCGATGAGGCTGTCGAACGAGCTCGCGCTGCGCTCGAGCTTCTTGGGGACACCTACGAACTCGACCAAGGCAGCGCCGCCTGGGCGCTCGCGGAAGGATTGGCGCTCCAGGGCGACATCGACGCGGCCGGCAAGGAGTTCGAGCGGGCGGTGACGCTTCTCAGCGAGAACCGGCGGCTTCGGGAGGCGGCGCAGGCGGCGCGCGGCTGGGGCCGCATGCTTCGGAACGCGGGTCGCGAGGCCGAGGCGCTCGACGTGCTCGAGCGTGCCACCGATCTGGCCGTTCGCGGCGAGAACCCGGAGGCGAGCCGCCACCGTTGACCTTCGAGGCCTCGCTCCGTCCACGAGGCCCCTACTCTCTCGCCCTCACGGCCCGTCGCGCGGGCGACGCGACGCGCACCTTCCGCGACGGCGTCGTCGAGGCGGCGCTACCGACCACGACCGGGGTCGAGCACGTTCGCGCCTGGCAGCGCCCTGACGGGATCGTCTGCATCCGTGCCGCCTCAGCCGAGGGCGTCGAGCGGATGCGGTTCACGCTCGCGCTCGACGACGACCACACTCCCTTCCTCCGCCGTTGCCTGCACGATCCGCTGCTGCACGAGACGGCGCTGCACCTCCGCGGGCTCCGGCAGATCCGCGTCGCGACCGTGGCGCATGCGCTCCTGCGGGCTCTCTGCGGCCAGCTGATCACAGCCAAGCAGGCGCGACACCTCGAGCGGCGGGTCGTCGCGAGCGTCTCGCCCGCCGACGGAAGGTTCCACGCGCCTCCGACCGCGGCCGCCCTTGGGGCACTGTCGCCCGCGCGGCTGCGGCAGATCGGCCTCCATAGCCGCCGCGCCGCCTCGCTCGTGCGGCTCTGCCGTGAACTCGACCTCGAGCGGCTTCGCTCGCTGCCGTCGGGCGCGGTCGAGGCGCGACTGCTGCGCGAGCGCGGCCTGGGGCCGTGGTCGGTCGGGATCGTCTTCCTCGAAGGGCTCGGCCGCAGCGACCACGGTTTGGTCGGCGATCTCGGCCTTGTGAAGCTCCTGGCCGCGCTCCGCGGCAGGCGAGCCGAAGGGCCGGAGACGGCGGAGCTGCTCGAACCGTACGGCGAGTGGGCCGGCCTCGCGAGCATCTACCTCCTCGCGGGCTTTCAGCACGGCCTCGTGCCGCTCGGCGCGAAGCGCGCCGCCTAGACTCCGGCCATGGCGCTGGACTCGCGGCGGGTCGCGATCCTCGGCGCGGGCACGATCGGCGAATCGCTCATCGCCGGCCTGCTCAGCGCCGGCTGGCGCGCACCCGAGGAGATCGTCGCCACCGGGCGCCGCGAGGAACGGCTCGCGGAGCTCGCGGAGCGCTTCGGCGTCCGGACGACGCTCTCGAACCGGGAGGCCGTCGCGGGCGCCGCGCTCGTCGTGATCGCCGTCAAGCCGCAGGACTTCGAGGTGCTCCTCGGTGAGATCGGTGGCCTCCTCGACCCGGAGCAGACCGTGCTGTCCGTGGCGGCGGCGATCCCGACGGCCGCGATCGAGCAGCTGATCGCGCCGGGCGTCCCGGTGGTGCGCGCGATGCCGAACGCGCCCGCGACCGTGCACGAGGGAATCGCGGGGGTGTGCGCCGGCGCCCATGCCGGTGACCAGCACCTGAGCATCGCCGAGGACGTCCTCTCGCACCTCGGCGCCGTCGTCCGAGTTCCCGAGCTGGCTATGGACGCCGTCACCGCCGTCTCTGGCTCGGGGCCTGCGTACTTCGCGCTCCTCGCGGAGGCGATGGTGGAGGCCGGGATCCTCCTCGGCCTCTCGCGGGAGATCACGACACGGTTGGTCGTCCAGACGATGTTGGGGACGGCCAAGCTCCTCCGCGACGAGCACATCCACCCGGTCCAGCTGCGCGAGGCGGTCACGTCGCCGGGCGGGACGACGATCCGCGCGATCCGCGAGCTCGAGCGGGCCGGAGTCCGCGCGGCCTTCCTGAACGCCATTCAGGCCGCGATGGAGCGGTCGCGCGAGCTCGCCGCAGGCGCGCCGTGAGCGAGATGTTCCTGAATGCCTTCGAGCGGTTCGACCGGTCATTTCAGACGGACGTGCGGGCGCAGCCCGCACGTCCTGAGGGCGGCACCGCAAGCGGTGCCTAGAGGCCGGAACGTCGAGCTCCTCGTCCTCGACGACGCGGAGGCCGCGGCGGCTGCGACCGCCGAGCGGCTCGCAGAGGCGGCACGCGCCGGTGCAGAATTCGCCCTCACCGGCGGGTCGACGCCCCGTCGCGCCTACGAGCTCGCGGCGCGGCGCGAGCCGGACTGGAGCCGCGCCGGCGCGTGGTGGGGCGACGAGCGGTGCGTCGATCCGGCCGACGAGCGCTCGAACTACCGGCTCGCGCGGGAATCGCTCCTCGACCGCCTCGCCGGCCGGCCGGCGGTGCACCGTATCCGCGGCGAGCTCGAGCCGCAGCCAGCGGCGGAGGAGTACGAGCGGGAGCTCGGCGAGACGCGGCTCGACCTCGTCCTCCTGGGGATCGGCCCCGACGGCCACGTCGCCTCGCTCTTCCCGGAGGCGCCGACGCTGCACGTGCGCGACCGGAAGGTCGTCGCCGCCGAGGCGGGCCTCGAGCCCTTCGTCCCGCGGGTCACGCTCACGATCCCGGCGCTCGAGGCCGGGGCCGAGATCCTCTTCCTCGTCACGGGCGAGGAGAAGGCCGAGGCGGCCCGCCGGGCCTTCGTCGACGAGCCGAGCGAGCGCACCCCTGCGAGCCTCGTCCGGGCCTCGAGCGGCGCCACCGTCGCGATCCTGGATCGCGCCGCGGCAGCCTCTATCGAGAAGTAAGCTCGACAAGCGGGCTGCTGGACAGAAGAGCCGAATTCCTATATCTACTATCGACGTGCGCGACATCCTCGAGATCCACCGGCCCGACCAGCTCAAGGCGTTGGGACACCCGCTCCGGCTCCGCGTGCTCGAGACGCTCGGAGGGCACGACGGCGACGAGCTCACGAATCGCGAGCTCGCGAACCGGCTCGGTGTCGATCCCGGCCATCTGCACTTCCACGTGCGGATGCTCCTCTCCGCCGGGCTGATCGAGCTCGTCGAGCGATCCGGTGGCCGCGAGAAGCCATACCGCGCCGTCGCGCGCCACGTCCGCGTCGCGCCCGAGCTGATCGCGACCGGCGCGGCGAACGACGCGCGCGAGGCGATGCTCGACCAGGTGCGGCAAGGGTGGGTCGAGTACGCGGGGTCCGGGACGTTCCGCAGCGCGCAGCTGAACGTCCGCCTCGACCCCGAGGAGGTGCGCGAGCTCTTCCGGCGGTTCGTGGAGCAGGCGGCGGAGCTCGAGGACGAGTCGAAGGAGCAGCTCGTCGTCACCTTCTTCTCGCACCCGCCGCCGCACGTGGCGCCCTAGGGGAGCAACGGCGACGATAAATCGGCCGCGAGGTCGCGCCTCGCGGCGAGCGCCTGGAGCACGACCACCGTATCCGCGACCGGAACGTCCTCGAGGTGCTCCTCGCGCGTCTCGAACGACTCGAGGACGCTCTCGACGGCTTCGACGTAGCCGACCCGGTCGTCGGCGGCGATCGTCGCGAGCGCGTCGCCGACGTCGTGCGGGAAGCCTTCCTCGGTGCGAAGCGCGTCCGCGAGCGACCGTGCCTCTTCGTCGCGGCCCAGGACGAGGAGGGCGAGGCACGCGGCGTAGCGGCCGATCGGCGACTCCGCCTCCGCGGCCCCCTGCTCGAGCACGAACCGCGCCTCCCGCTCGGCCGCCTCCCAGTCGCCGGCGAGGAGGCGGCTCTTGATCATCGCGATCGGCCGGCCCCAGCTTTCCGGCGGCGCGTCGCGGAAGCTCTCGCGGTAGCGCTCGGCCGCCCGGGCGAACCACGCGCCGGCGTCGCCGTCTCCCTGCATCAACAGCGCGAGGCCGGCTCCGAAGGCCGCGTTCCCCATGCGGGTGAGCTGCCGCTGGCGCGCGTCGCTGTCAGCCGCCTCACCGAGCCGGCCCTCGCCGTCTCGATAACGTTGCAGCTCCCGCTGCACGTGCGCATCCCAGTCCATGCGCGGGATGATCGCCGATGACGACGACCTTCCACGGCCTCGACCTCCTCACCGCTCCGGGTCGCGTGTTCACGCCTCGTCCGGCGACCGAGGCGCTCGTGGACGCCGCCCTCGCCCGGATCGACGACCGCCCGGCCACGGTCGCGGACGTCGGGACGGGAACGGGCGCGATCGCCGTCACGATCGCCGTCGCCGCGCCGGAAGTCGAGGTCTGGGCGACGGACACGAGTGCGGCGGCGGTCGAGCTCGCGCGGGCGAACGCGAGACGGCACGGCGTCGACTCGCGGGTGCACGTCCTGCACGGCAACCTGCTCGAGCCGGTTCCGGATGCGGTGGACGTCGTCGTCGCGAACCTGCCCTACCTGCCGGAGTCGGAGCGGCGGCCGGAGTACGACGCCGAGCCCGACGAGGCGATCTACGCGCCGGGCGACGGGCTCGGCCCGCTTCGGACGCTCGTCGCCCTCTGCGCCGACGGGAAGCTCGCGATGCCGGGCTGGGTGCTCGTCGAGTACCACCGCGACGTGCTCGAGGCCGACTGCCAGCACCTCCCTGAGCTCCGAGAAGAGCTCGAGGAAGCCGCGCTCGCGAGGTCGTGAGCCGCGAGGTCTACTACGTCGACGGCCTGCGGACGGCCTTCGGGCGCGCCGGGCCGAAGGGGATCTTCTGGCGCACGCGCGCGGACGACATGGCGGTCAAGGTCGTGCGCGAGCTGCTTCGCCGCAACCCGCGCGTGCCGCCGGAGCGAATCGGCGACGTGGCCTTCGCCGCCACGGCTCAGGTGGGAGATCAAGGGCTCACGCTCGGACGGGACGTAGCCCTGCTGGCTGGGATCCCGCAGACCGTGCCCGGGTTTGCGGTCGACCGTATGTGCGCCGGCGCGCTCACGGCGGTGACCGCAGGCGCGGGCGAGATCGCGCTCGGCGCCGCCGACGTCGTCCTCGCCGGCGGCGTCGAGCACATGGGCCACCACCCGATGGGCGAGGACGTCGACTTCAACCCGCGGTTCGTCGCCGAGCGCCTCGTCGACCCTTCGGCGGTGACCATGGGCGCGACTGCCGAGAACCTCCACGACCGCTTTCCCCAGATCACGAAGGAGGACGCGGACGCGTTCGCGGTGCGGTCGCAGAGGCAAGCGGCCGCGGCCTGGGAGGACGGCGTCATGCGGGAGACGGTCGTGCCGATGTCGGTCTTCACGGACGACGGCTGGCGAGTCGCCGACCGCGACGAGTTCCTGCGTCCGGACACGACAATGGAGGGCCTCGCCGGCCTCGAGACGCCGTTCCGGCCGGGCGGCCGCGTCACAGCGGGGAACTCCGCCGGCCTCACCGACGGCGCAACGGCGTGCCTGCTCGCTTCCGGCGAGGCGGTCGAGGAACTCGGCCTCGAGCCGCGGATGCGCCTCGTCGGCTTCGCCTTCGCCGGCGTCGAGCCGGAGCTGATGGGCATCGGCCCGATCCCGGCGACGTGGCGGGTGCTCGAGCAGGCGGGGCTGACGCTCGGCCAGGTAGGCCTCTTCGAGCTCAACGAGCCATTCGCCGTGCAGGTGCTCACGTGGTGCGATGCCCTCGGCGTGGATTCCGAGGACGAGCGGCTGAACCCCTACGGCGGCGCAATCGCGTGCGGCCATCCGCTGGCCGCGACCGGCGTTCGGCTCATGGCGCAGCTCGCCTACGGCTTCCGCGAGCGGCCGGAGGTGCGCTACGGCCTGACGGCGCTCTGCATCGGCATGGGCATGGGCGCCGCCGTGCTCTGGCAGCGTGCCTGATACCGAGTTCAAGCTCGCGCGGGCGGGCGACGTCGCGCTCGTCACGATCGACAACGGTGAGGACCACACGAAGCCGACGTTCTTCGGCCGCGCCGCGCTCGCCTCGCTCGAGCGGGCGCTCGACGAGCTGGAGCGTGGCGATTACGCCGCCCTCGTCCTGACCGGAAAGCCGTTCGTCTTCTGCGCGGGCGCGGACGTGACCGAGTTCCCGGGCGCGACCGCGGAGCTGGCGCGCGAAGGCAGTCGTGTCGGCCACGAGCTCTTCGGCCGGCTCGCCGCGCTGCCGTACCCGACCGTGGCGGCGATCAACGGCGTGTGCCTCGGCGGCGGCCTCGAGATCGCGCTCCACTGCGACGCGCGGACGATCTCGAGCGCGGTGCGGCACGTGGGGTTTCCGGAGGTCTTCCTCGGGATCATCCCCGCCTGGGGCGGCACGCAGCTCGTCCCGCGGCTCGTGGGGGTCGAGGCCGCCGTGAAGGTGATCGTCTCGAACCCGCTGCGCCAGAACCGGCTCCTCGACGCCGCAGCGGCAGTCGAGCTCGGTCTTGCCGACCGCCTGTTCGAGCCGGCGGAGTTCCTCGACCAGTCGATCGCGTTCGCGCTCGAGCTCGCCGCCGGGCTGAGGATCGAGCCCGGCGTCCTCGAGTCCGACGTGGAGGATGTGCTGCGCCGGGCCTGCTCGCAGGTCGACGACGCCGTCCACGGTGCCGCACCCGCTCCGTACCGCGCGCTCGACCTCATCGGAGGAGCCTGCTCGCGCTGGTCGCTCGAGGAGGGATACCGTGCCGAGGAGGACGCGGTGGCCGAGCTCTTGCCCGGCCCGCAGGCGCAGGCGTCTCTCTACGCATTCGACCTCGTCGAGCGGAGGGCGAAACGCCCGCCACCCTTCGTGGCAAGTGCACTAGTGCACAAGATCGAAAAGGTGGGGATCGTCGGGGCCGGGCTCATGGCGCGGCAGATCGCGACGCTCGTCCTGCGGCGGCTCGAGGTGCCCGTCGTGCTTCGCGATGTGAGCTCGGAGACGGTGGAAGACGCGGTCGGGGAGATCCACGGCGAGCTCGACCGGCTCGCCGCAAGGGGGCGATACGACGAAGGGAAGGCGGGGTTCTTGAAGTCGATCGTCTCCGGCTCGACAGGCTACGACGGGTTCGCCGACTGCGACCTCGTGCTCGAGGCGGTCTTCGAGGAGCTGGACGTGAAGAAGCAGGTGTTCGCGGAGGTGGAAGAGCTCCTCTCGCCGGAGTGCGTGCTCGCGACGAACACCTCCTCGCTGTCCGTCACTGACATGGCCGCTGTACTGCGGCACCCCCAGCGCGTCGTCGGGATGCATTTCTTCAACCCGGTCGCGCTCATGCCGCTCCTGGAGGTCGTCCGGGCCGACGAGACCGACCGCGCGGCGCTCGCGACGGCGTACGAGGTCGGCACGCGGCTTCGCAAGCGCATGGTCGTCGTCCGCGACGCTCCCGGCTTCGTCGTCAATCGCGTCCTCACCCGCATGACCCGCGTGCTCATGGACGCGCTCGAGCACGGGAACACGATCGAAGAGACGGACGAGGCGATTCTCGGGCTCGGGATGCCGATGGCGCCCTCCGTCCTGCTCGCGATGGTCGGGCCGGGCGTCGCGAACCACGTGCTCGAGACGCTGCACGCCGCCTTCCCCGAGCGGTTCCCGCTCTCGCCCGCGCTCGCGAACCTCGCGAAGGGCGAGGACGAGATCATCGTCGTCGAGCATGCACCGCGAACGGTCGAGGAGATCCGCGAGGACGTCCTCGAGGCGATCGCCGACGAGATCCGGCGGCTCCTCGACGAAGGCGTCGTCCCCGAGGCGGCCGACGTCGACACCGCCCTCCTCCTCGGCGCCGGCTGGCCGTTCTTCCTCGGCGGGATCACGAAGCACCTCGACCAGACCGGAATCTCCGAGCGGCTCTTCGGGACGACGCTGGCCGACGTGCGCGCTGCCGCCCACTAAGGTTTGCGGGCCGTGGCCCGCGACGACTACCGGATCCGCGTCGACCTCGAGGAGGAGCACGCGCACGGGCTGCTCTCGCGCCTTGGTCTCGGCTCCAAGGCCGACGAGCTCGCCGAGGAGCTCGAGGGACGGCGCCTCGTCGTCTCGCACGACGAGGGCGAGCTCTTCGTCTACGCGTCGTCGCCGCAGGAGGCCGAGCGGGCGCGGGCGATCGTCGAGAGCGAGCTCGCGGAGGAGGGCCTCGACGCCACCGTCGGCCCCGTCGAGCACTGGCTCCACGACGAGGAGCGATGGGACGACGAGCCGCCGGAGCCGACACCCGACGAGGAGCTGCTCGAGGAGGGGATCGCGCCCTGGGAGGTCCGGGTCGAGTGCGCGTCCCGCGCCAAGGCCGAGGACCTGGCCGACCAGCTCGAAGCCGAGGGCTACGGCGTCGTGCGCCGGTTCCGGTACGTCGTCGTCGGGACGGACACGCGCGACGACGCGGAGGCGCTCGCGAAGCGGCTCCACGGCGAGGTCGAGCCGAGCTCCGCCTACGTCTGGGAGAACGTGCCCCAGAACCCGTTCGTCGTCTTCGGCGGCCTGGGAGGAGCCGGCACACCGCTCTGACGCGCGGCGGGGTATACTGCGGTCTACCGCGCTCGCCCTGGGGACTCTGAGCGAGCGGGATCTCACTGAAGGTTGCAGCACCGGCGTGTGCTGCACAGATGCAACAGACGACCGAGCATCCGACGACAACGCCGGAGGTAAACGGCCTCACAGCCGCGGCGCTCCGCGCAGAAGCCTGGGCAGGCGAGGCCTTCCTCCACGC
>DASQWB010000152.1:0-13874 GCA_035640455.1 Gaiellaceae bacterium
GGGTGGGAATGGCTGCACAGGACCTCGAGTCGACCGCCCGCGCGCTGGTCGCCGAGCACAAGGGAATCCTCGCCGCCGACGAGAGCGACGGCACGATCAAGAAGCGCTTCGACTCGATCGGCGTCGAGTCGACGGAGGAGAACCGCCGCGCCTACCGCGACCTCCTCTTCACGACCGAGGGAGTCGAGGAATACATCAGCGGCGTGATCCTCTTCGACGAGACGATCCGGCAGAGCTCGAGGGACGGGACGCCCTTCCCAAAGCTCCTCGAGCGGCGCGGGATCATCCCGGGGATCAAGGTCGACAAGGGTGCGAAGCCGCTCGCGAATGCGACCGGCGAGACGATCACCGAAGGGCTGGACGGGCTGCGCGGTCGGCTCGAGGAGTACCGCGAGCTCGGCGCGCGGTTCACGAAGTGGCGCGCGACATACTCGATCGGCGACGGCACGCCGAGCGAGTACTGCATCTGGACGAACGCGCACGCCCTCGCGCGCTTCGCGGCGCTGTCGCAGGAGGCCGGGCTCGTCCCGATCGTCGAGCCCGAGGTGCTGATGGACGGCGACCACACGATCGAGCGCAGCTTCCACGAGACCTCGCGGGTGCAGCACGCCGTCTTCACCGAGCTCCGCGACCAACGCGTCGTCCCCGAGCGCATGCTCCTCAAGCCGAACATGGTGTTGTCGGGGTACTCGGCCGCCGACCAGGCCTCGCACGACGGGGTCGCCGAGCACACGCTGCGCTGCCTACGGCGGCACGTGCCCGCGGCGGTGCCGGGGATCGTCTTCCTCTCCGGCGGCCAGTCCGACGAGGACGCGACCGCGAACCTGAACGCGATGAACGCTCGCGGCCCGCATCCGTGGGAGCTCTCGTTCTCGTACGGGCGCGCGCTCCAGGCGCCCGCGCTCAAGGCCTGGCGCGGCGACCCCGCCAACGTCGACGCGGCGAAGAAGGCCTTCTACCGGCGAGCGAAGTTCAACGGCGCGGCCCGGTCGGGCTCCTACGCGCCAGAGATGGAGCGGGAGCCGGCAACGGTCTAGGACGCCGCGCAGGCGGATTCATCCCGCCTGCGCTCACTGAGGCCTGAATCAAGAGCGGCGGGAAACTCGGCGCGCGCCGGCGGCTCCTGAAGCACTGAGACCAAGCCGACGCCCGCAAGGAGGGGGCTCGCGGGGGAACCAGGGTTCCCCCGCGTTAGCACTAGGGGTTCCCCCGCGTTGCTAGTGGTAGTCGCGACCCGTGAAGCGCGCCAGCTTCTCGAGCTGGTGCTGGCCTTCGATCCGCCGCACGGTGCCGGAGCGTGAGCGCATGACGATCGAGTCCGTGTACACGCGATCGCCGTCTCGCCTCGGGCCGCGGAGGAGCGCGCCGGTCGTGACGCCTGTCGCCGCGACGAACACGTCCTCCCCGGCGACGAGATCGTCGGTCATCAGCACGCGGGCCGGATCGAGGCCCGCATCGAGGAGCTTCTGCCGCTCCTCGTCGTTCCGCGGCCAGAGACGCCCTTGGATGCCGCCGCCGACGCACTTGAGCGCCGCCGCCGAGATCACGCCCTCAGGCGTCCCGCCTATCCCGTAGAGCAGGTCGACGCCGGTTGCGGGCTGTGCGGCCGCGATCGCGGGCGCGACGTCCCCGTCGCGGATCAGGTGAACCCTCGCACCCGCCTCCCGAAGCTCGGCGATGAGGTCGTCGTGACGGTCGCGTTCGAGGACGACCACGGAGACATCGCGTGGACGGCAGCTCTTCGCCTCCGCGACCCGCCGAACGTTCTCAGTCGGCGAGCACGTGATGTCGATCGCGTCGATCGCCTCGGGTCCGGTCGCGATCTTCTCCATGTAGACGGCGGCACCCGGGAAGAACATCGTGCCGCGCTCGGCGACGGCGATCACCGCGATCGCGTTCGGCTGGCCAAGCGCGGTGAGCCGCGTCCCCTCGAGCGGGTCGACGGCAACATCGACGGCAGGGCCGCTTCCGCTGCCGACGTCCTCGCCGTTGAAGAGCATCGGCGCCTCGTCCTTCTCCCCTTCACCGATCACGACAATCCCGTTCATCGCCACGGAGTCGAGCATCAGGCGCATCGCGTCGACCGCCGCCTGGTCGGCCGCGTTCTTGTCGCCCCGGCCGACCCAGCGCGCCGCCGCCATCGCCGCCGCCTCGGTCACGCGTACGAGCTCGAGCGCGAGGTTCCGGTCGGGCGCCCGGGCGCCGGTCGTTGCGTCCGCGGGAGCAGTCCGCGTCACGACGCGGATCCTAGTCGCGGTCGACCCAGAAGCGCGGAGACATGCGCCGAGCGGCCGTGAGGCTTACATCCGCTCGGGCGCCTCGACGCCGATCAGGTCGAGCGACCGCGCGATCACGGCCTGCGTCGCACGGACGAGCCCGAGCCGGAAGGCCTGCGCCTCGCTGCCGAGGACGCGGTGCTCGTGGTAGAAGCGGTGGAAGTCGTCGGCGACGCGGATCGCGTACGTCGGCAGCGCATGTGGGGCGCGCCGCTCCGTCGCTTCGGCGACGAGCCCCGGGAACTCGAGGAGCCGCTTCACGAGCTCGCGCTCCTCGCGGGCGAGCGGCCCCGACGCCTCCGCCGAGGCCTTCGCCTCGCCGGCGTTGCGCAGGATCCCGGCGATCCGCGCGTGCGCGTACTGCACGTAGTAGACGGGGTTCTTCTGCGTCTTCTCCGCCGCCAGGTCGACGTCGATGTCGATCGCCTGGTCGGGCCCGCGGGAGACGAGGTACCAGCGGGCCGCGTCGACGCCGATCTCGTCCATGAACTCGTCGAGGAGGACGACGTCGCCGCGCCGCTTCGAGATTTTCGTCTGCTCGCCACCGCGCGTGAGATGCACGAGCTGGTACAGCAGCACCTCCACACGCGCCGGGTCGTAGCCGAACATGGCCGCGACGGCCGCGTACCACTTGCGCGTCCCGTGGTGGTCGGCCCCGAGGACATAGATCGCCCGGTCGAAGCCGCGCTCGAGCTTGTCGGCGAGGTAGACGACGTCGGCTCCGCGGTACGTCGGCGCTCCTCCCTGGTCCGGCGAGCGGACGATCACCCGGTCCTGGTCGTCGCCGTACGCGGAGGACCGCGCCCAGATCGCCCCGTCCTGGACGTAGGTGTCCAGCCGAGGCAGGAGCTCGGGCAGCCGCAGCTCGAGCTCGCTCTGGAGCGCCCACGAGTCGAAGTGGATCCGGAAGCGCTCGAGCGTCCGCTCGATCTGCTCCAGCATCGCAGGGACGGGATCGCCGGACACGCGGGCGAGCTCGTCGACGTAGGCCCCGCGGTAGCCCTCCTCCGGCGGCTCCTCGCCGCGGCGCCGCGCCTCGACAGAGGCCCGGAACCGCTCCATCTGCGTCCCCGCGTCGTTGTAGTAGTACTCGCGCTCGACCGCGTGGCCGGCGAACTCGAGCAGGCGCGCAACGGAGTCGCCGTACGCGCCGTTCCGGGCCGTCGCGACCGTGAGCGGGCCGGTCGGGTTCGCCGAGACCATCTCGACCTGGACACGCTGCCGCCGCTCCGCCTCCGAGCCGCCGGCGTAGCCTCGGCCCGCCGCGAGGATCGCCTCCAAAGCCGACGCGTACCACTCGTCGGCGAGCCAGAGGTTGACGAATCCCGGCCCGGCAACCTCCGCGCGCTCGACCTGCGGCAGTCCCGCGACCTGCGCCGCGAGCTCTTCCCCGAGCTCCCGCGGCGGCCGCCGCCGCGCCGCCGCGAGCCGGAGCGCGACGTTCGTCGCGTAGTCCCCGTGCTCGGGGTTCGCAGGGCGCTCGAGCGCGACCTCCGCGCCGACGAGCTCGCCGAGCTCCGCGGCGAAGCCGGCGACGGCGTCAGCCGAGCTCATTTCGGAATGAACACGCGCTGACCGGGTGCGATGGGCGAGTGCGAGCCAAGGACGCAGGGAGCGTTCGTAGCCGGAGGCTACGGGCGCGACCGAGGACGCCGGCTCGTGCTGTCCGGCGCGGCGGGGCAGCCCGCGGCTCATTCCGAAATGAGTTCTTAGCCGGCAACGGCCTCGCGCGGGGCGAAGAAGTCCTCCAGCCTGCGGATCTCTTCCGGGGTGCCAACGCCGATCAACACGTCGCCGACCTCGATCCTCGCGTACGGGTCCGGGGTCGTATCGAACGTCCCGTCGCGCTTCCGGAGCGCGACGATGATCGCCCCCGTCTCGTCGCGCACGCGCAGGTCGCGCAACGTCTGCCCCGCCTTCGCGCACGTCTCCCTCACCTCGATCTCCTCGAGGCGGAAGTCGTCGCCCTCCGCGGTCGTGACGACGTCGAGGAACGCCGTCACCTGCGGCTTCAGCACGAGGTTCGCCATCACGCGGCCGGCGGTCGCGTACGGCATGACGACCCGGTCGGCCCCCGCGAGCTTGAGCTTCCGCTCCGCGTCCTCGTCCGAGGCGCGCGCGACGATCGAGAGGTCGGGCCGGACGGCCCGGGCGGAGAGGGTGATGTACAGGTTGTCCGCGTCCGAATCCGACGACGCGACGAGGCCGTGCGCCCGCTCGAGCCCCGCCCGGGCGAGATCCTCGTCCTCGACGCCGTTTCCCTCGATGAAGAGGTCGCCCTGCTCCTGGGCGGCCGCGATCGCGTCCTCGCTGAAGTCGAGGACGACGTAGGGCACGTTGTGCGCCCGGAACTCCTGGGCCACGCGCCGCCCGACCCGGCCGTAGCCGCAGATGATGAAGTGGTCCTCGAGTCGCTGGATTGCCCGCTGCCTCCTTCGCTCGGCGAGCGCGCCGGTGACGGCGTCGCCCGCGATCGCCTCGACGATAGCTGCGCCGACGTATCCGATCAGCACCAGGCCCGCGAGGACGACGAGGATCGTGACGATGCGCGCGCCGTCGTTCCTCGGCACGGTGTCGAGGCCCGTGAGCGACGCCGTGACGATCGACCGGTAGAACGACTGCAGCCACGACTCGCCGAGGTAGTGGTGGAAGCCGATCGTGCCGGAGACGAGGATCGCGACGAGCGCCGCGACCGCGTACGCGACCCGGCGCGCCCGAAAGGTGCCCGTCACGGCCGTAGTATCCTCGACGCGTGGACGGCGACGGCCAGGAGCGCCAGCTCAACCTGCAGGTGGATCCCGAGCAGATGGCCGGCGTCTACGCGAACTTCGTCAACGTCAGCTTCTCGGACTACGAGTTCACGCTCACCTTCGCGCGGGTCGAGCACGAGGTCGAGGAGGGCGACCTGAACGGGGTCGTCGTGTCCCGCGTAAACGCCTCGCCGCGCCTCGTCGAGGACCTTCTCGCGGCCGTGCAGGAGGCCTGGTCGCGCTGGTCGACGCGCGAGGGGATCCGCAATCTCCCGGAGAACCTCGACCCGCCTCGCGGGACGTAGAGCGGTTGGCAGAACTCCGGCGCGTCGCCGTCATCTCGGACATCCACGGCAACCTCCACGCGCTGCACGCGGTGCTGGACGCCGTCGCCGGCGAGGAGGTCGACGCCGTCTGGTGCCTCGGCGACCTCGTCGGCTACGGGCCGCGCCCGAACGAGTGCTGCTCCGAGGTGGAACCGGCCGTCTCGCTCTGCCTGGTCGGAAACCACGATCTCGGCGTGCTCGGCCGCATCCCGCTCGAGGACTTCACCGACGATGCCGCCGCGGCAGCGCGGTGGTCGCAGACCGTCCTGGCGGGCGAGGCCCGCGGCTACCTCGAGGGGCTGGCGAGCCTCGCGGCGACCGACGGCACCGAGCTCTTCCACGCGAGCCCCCGCGATCCCGTCTGGGAGTACGTCCTCGGCGACGAGGCGGCGCGGGCAGCGTTCGCGCTCACCTCCGCCCCGCTCGTCCTCGTCGGCCATAGCCACGTCGCGCTCGCCTTCGTGCTCGAGGACGGCGCCGTCGAGGGCACGCTCGCGCCCGGCGGGGCCGAGATCGACCTCTCGGACCGGCGCTGGCTCTTGAACCCCGGCTCCGTTGGCCAGCCGCGCGACGGCGACCCGCGCGCCGCCTACCTCGTGCTCGACCTCGACGCGCGGCGGGCACTCTTTCGCCGTGTTCCCTACCCGATCGAGCGCACGCAGGAGGAGATCCGCGAGCGCGGCCTGCCCGAGGCGCTGGCTGCTCGTCTCGCTCACGGCCTGTAGCTGCGCCCTCGCCGGCTGCGGGTCGGCGAAGCACACCGCACCGCCGCCGCGACTTCCGCATGCGCTCGCCGCGCGGCTCGCGCGCGAGGCGGATGCGGTGGCGCGTCACCCGAGGCTCGCTGCCCGCCTCCAGCGCGAGGTCATTGCCGCGATCAACGCCGGCCGGGTTCCGGCGCCGCTGCAGGAGGAGCTCCAAAGCCGTGCGAACGCGCTCGCCGACCGGCCCGACCGCAGAAGGGCTCGTGCGTTCGCGGCCTGGTTACGTCGAAGCTAGACGCCGACGGGCTCGGCCTCGGGCGCGCCCATCGTGATCCCCTCGCGGGCGAGCGCGAGCTGGACCTCCTCGCGCGCCTTGTAGATCCGCCACTTCACCGTGGCGAGGGTGATCTCGAGCGCGTCCGCGATCTCGCTGTACGAGAGGCCGACGACGTCGCGGAGCAGGAGCGCCATCTTGAGGTCGGTGTTGAGCAGCTCGACCGCGCGCCAGACTGCGTCGATCGCCTCGAGCCGCTCGAACGGCGCGTCGACGACCTCGAGCGGCGGCACGTCGTCGAGCGCCACGATCGCACGCGGCCGCCGCTCGACCGCCCGCAGCTCGTCGAGGACTCGGTTCTTCGTCACCTGGAAGAGCCAGGTCGTGAACTTCGAGCGGAGCGAGAAGCGCGGCAGGCCCTGGAAGACGCGGAGGAAGACCTCCTGCGTCAGGTCCTCGGCGAGCGAGCGGTCGCCGACGAGGCGCAGGACGTAGTTGAAGACCGGCACCTCGTAGGCCCGCAGAATCAGGGAGAAAGCGCGCTCGTCACCCTTCTGCGCTTTCCGAAGAACCCCTGGATCTGGCTGGGTCAGCGCCAAAGCCGGCCGAGTATAGCCCCTATTTGCAAGGGGAAATGAGGTTTTTCCCGCTCATTTGTAATGGCTGTGCAAGATCGAGAAACGCCAGGACGGTGGGTGCGAGATCGGCCAGCTCGCTGCCCGGGGCGATCCTCACGTCGGGTGCGGTGACGACCAGCGGGACGGGGTTTGCAGTGTGCGCGGTGTGCGGGCTCGTGCCGTCTGCCTCGAGCATCTGCTCGGCGTTTCCGTGGTCGGCGGTGACGAGCGAGACCCCGCCGGCCCGCTCGACCGCCTCGACGACCTCGCCCAGGCACGAGTCGACCGTCTCGACCGCGTTCACGACCGCGGGGATCGACCCGGTATGCCCGACCATGTCCGGATTGGCGAAGTTGACGATGCCGAAGCCGTAGCCCTTGCCGATCTCGGAGCAGAAGCGCTCCGTCACCTCGCGCGCCGACATCTCGGGCTTCTGGTCGTAGCTCGGCACGTCGCGCGGCGAGGGCACGAGGATTCGCGTCTCGCCGGGCCGCTCCTCCTCGCGCCCGCCGTTCAGGAAATAGGTCACGTGTGCGTACTTCTCGGTCTCGGCGACGTGCAGCTGGCGGACGCCGTTCGCGGCCAGCACCTCTGCGAGCGTCTCGGACACCGTCTGCTCCTCGAAGGCGACGGGGCAGTCGAAGTTGTCGCGGTAGCGCGTCATCGTCGTCACGTCGAAGCCGGCCTCGAGCAGCCGCTGCGTGAGCTGGCGCGCGCGGTCAGGGCGGAAGTTGAAGAAGATCGCCGTGTCGCCGGGCTCGAGGCGCGGGCGGCCGTCGAGGACAATCGGCTCGACGAACTCGTCCGTGATCCCACGCTCGTAGCTTCGGCGGATCGCGGCGATCGGATCGTCGGCGTGCTCGCCCTCCCCCTTGACGATCGCGTCGAAGGCGCGCTGCGTCCGCTCCCAGCGGCCGTCGCGGTCCATGGCGTAGTAGCGGCCGGCGCCGGTGACGATGCGCTCGGTCGGGAGCTCGGCGAGGTCGTCGACGGCGCTCGTCGGCGAGACGTCGCGGCCGTCCGTGAAGGCGTGGATCCACGTCTTCTCGGGCGCGAAGCGGAGCAACGCGCGCAGGTGGTCGATGTGCGAGTGGACGCCGCCGTAGCTGACGAGGCCGAGCAGGTGGACGTTCCGGCCGCGCTCGAACGCGCTGACGAGCGCGGAATTCTCGAAGAACGACCCGTCCTCGATCGCCTTGTTCACCCGCATCAGATCCTGGTAGAGGCGGCGGCCGGCGCCGATCGTCAGGTGCCCGACCTCGGAGTTCCCCATCTGGCCCGGCGGGAGGCCGGCGGCCTCGCCGGAGGCGTTTAGCGTCTCGTGCGGGTAGCGACGCCACAGCTCGTCGAAGACGGGCGTGTCCGCGAGCTCCACCGCGTTCCCGGGGCCGGGTGGCGCGCAGCCCCAGCCGTCGAGGATGACCAGGGCTACGAGGGGATAGCGGCTCGGCAAATGGCCTCGAACGACTCGACCTCGAGCGACGC
This sequence comes from Gaiellaceae bacterium, assembly GCA_035640455.1. GTDB lineage: Bacteria > Actinomycetota > Thermoleophilia > Gaiellales > Gaiellaceae > AC-50. The sequence goes on from DASQWB010000152.1 coordinate 8,433, forward strand.
GCCGCCGACGAGGGCGCCGTCGACGGCGCCCTGGCCCATGAGCTCGGCCGCGTTGTCCGGCTTCACCGACCCGCCGTAGAGCACCGGCACGTCGAGGATGCTCTTGACGAAGGCGTGCGCCTCCTGCGCGAGCTCGGGCGTGGCGGTGCGCCCGGTGCCGATCGCCCAGATCGGCTCGTAGGCGAGGACGAGGCCCGGATGCTCGCCGGCGGCGTCGGCGATCGCCTCGACTTGGAGCCGCAGGACGAGCTCGGTCTGGCCCGCGTCGCGCTCCTCCTCCGACTCGCCCACGCACGCGATCACGCCGAGGCCGGCTTCGAGCGCCGCGAGCGTGCGCCGGGCGACGGTCTCGTCGGTCTCACCGAAGTACTCCCGCCGCTCCGAATGGCCCACGATCGCGCCGGCGACGCGGAGGTCGAGCAGCATCGGCGCCGAGATCTCGCCGGTGAAGGCGCCCTCGGCGGCCCAGTGGACGTTCTGGGCGTAGACGGTCAGGCTGCTCTCGACCGCGACCTCGAGCGAGCTGAACGGCGGGCAGACGACGACGTCGACGCCCTCGGGCGGCCGGAAGCGGTCGCAGAAGTCCCGCGTCTCGGCGCGGGTCTTGAACATCTTCCAGTTCGCCGCGACGAGCACGGAGGCGCATCTTAAGGCGGTCTCCGGGAATGGAGCCGCCGTGGCGCCCGCAAGAGCTCGCGACGCATCGATCGCGAGCTGGGAGACGGCGTGCCGACGGTGCGGGAGGTCTTGTCGACCCGACCGGCGCGCGCGGCGCCTAAAACGCTCGCGGCCGGCACGCCCGCGAAGGCCCCCACCCCGCGGGCGCGCACGGCCGCGCCGTCCAACGTCACTTCTACGCTCGCCGCGGCGCGCCGGGTCCCTCAGGCAGGCGGAATCGCAGCGACGCCGGGGAGCTCCTTCCCTTCGAGGAGCTCGAGCGCGGCGCCGCCGCCCGTCGAGACCCAGGACACGCGGTCGGTGAGACCGAGCTCGGCGAGGGCGCGGGCGGAGTCGGCCCCGCCGACCACGGAGTAGGCGTCCGCCTGCGCCACCGCCTCGGCGACGGCCTTCGTCCCCTCCGCGAAGCGCGGCCACTCGAAGACGCCCATCGGCCCGTTCCAGAAGATCGTCCGCGCGCGGCCGATTTCGTCGGCGAAGACGCGCCTCGTCTCGGGGCCGATGTCGAGCCCGAGCCAGCCGTCGGGAAGCGCGTCGTACGGCGTGACGCGCACGTCGGCGTCGGGCTCGAACGCGGCCGCGGCGACGACGTCGCGAGGCAGCTCGACCGGAAAGCCGAGCGGGTTCTCCTCGCGCAGCTGCTCGGCCATCTTCCCGCCGACGAGCACCGTGTCGGCCCGGCCGCCGAGGTTGGCGAGGACGCCGAGCTTGTCCTCGACCTTGACGCCACCCGAGACGAGGACGAACGGCCGCTCGACGTCGCCGAGCAGCTTCCCGAGGTCCTCGAGCTCCCGGCGCAGGAGCAGGCCGGCGTACGCCGGGAGCAGGTGCGCGACCGCCTCCGTCGAGGCGTGGACCCGGTGCGCCGAGCCGAAGGCGTCGTTCACGTAGAGGTCGCAGCCGTCGGCGAGCCGCCGCGCCGTCTCCGGGTCGTTCTTCGTCTCGCCGGGATCGAAGCGCGTGTTCTCGAGCACCGCGATCCGCTCGTCCGGCAGGAGCTCGCGCAGGCGCCGCCGGACGGGCTCCATCTCGTACTTTGGGTCAGGTCCTTTCGGGCGGCCGAGGTGCGAGCAGACCCGGACCTCCCCCGCGTCGCGCTCGAGCAGCAGCCGCAGCGTCGGCAGGGACGCGCGGATCCGCGTGTCGTCGGCGACGCGGCCGTCGTCGAGCGGGACGTTGAGGTCGGCGCGGACGAGGACGTGCTTGCCGGCGACGTCGGCGCGCTCGACCGACCGGGGGAGCCTCACTCAGCAGTCTGTGCGCCGACCGGCTCGGCGGTGAGCGTGCGCGCCATCAAGTCGACGAGGTCGGCGAGCCGGCAGCTGTAGCCCCACTCGTTGTCGTACCAGCCGATCACCTTCACCATGCGGCCGTTCGCCATCGTCGACTGCGCGTCGATGATGCACGAGTGTGAGTTCCCGACGATGTCGGACGACACGATTGGATCCTCCGTGTACTCGAGGATCCCGTTCCAGCCGCCTTCGCCGCAGGCGCTCCGGAACGCGTCGTTGATCTCCTCGATCGAGGCCTCGCGGCCGAGGACGCAGACGAGGTCGGTGACGCTTCCGTCCGCGACCGGCGCTCGGAGCGCCATGCCGTCGATCTTGCCCTTGAGCTCGGGGATCACGAGCGCGGTCGCCTTCGCGGCGCCCGTCGTCGAGGGGACGATGTTGAGCGGGGCCGAGCGGATCCGGCGCAGGTCGACCTTGCCCTTGCGCGTGACGGCGATCTGATCCTGGAGCTGCTGCTCGGTCGTGTACGCGTGCACCGTGGTCATGAAGGCGGAGTCGATTCCGAACCGGTCGAGGAGGATTTTGGCCATCGGGGCCACGCAGTTCGTCGTGCAGGAGGCGTTGGAGACGATCGTGTGCTCGGCGGGGTCGTACTTGTCGTCGTTCACGCCCAGCACGACCGTAATGTCCGGTTCCGTGGCGGGCGCCGAGATGATCACCTTCTTCGCGCCGGCCTCGACGTGCTTCGAGGCGCCTTCACGAGCGGTGAAGAGCCCCGTCGACTCGACGACGATGTCCACCCCGAGCTCGCCCCACGGGAGCTGCGCGGGCTCGCGCTCGGAGAGGACCTTGAAGGTCTCGCCGTCGACGGTGATGCCGCTCTCGGAGGCGGAGATCTCCGCGTCGAGCACGCCGTGCGTGGAGTCGTACTTGAGCACGTGCGCGAGGACGTCCGGGTCGGCGAGGTCGTTCACCGCGACGATCTCGAAATCGGGCTGTCGCTTCAGGTAGGCGCGGTAGAAGTTCCGTCCGATCCGGCCGAAGCCGTTGATGCCAACCTTGGTCGCCACTCTGCCTCCCTCGTCGCTATCCGAGCCCGATCTTAATCGTGGCCGCGACTGCGGGCTTCGCCCCATGCACGCGGACGGGATCACCGGGATCCGCCCGAAGTCGTCATGGTGCCGCCGAAGGCGGCGCCGGACTTCGGGCGGTTAAGGCGGGCCGGAGGGGAAGCTCCGAGGACGACCTCCCCCTCCGGTTGAACCATGCTCAGGACCTTGGCGTCGGACGGGGTCTGAATCCGGCGCCGGACGAGCACGGACCCGCCGATCCGGAGTATGACGGATTCATGCGGGCCTGAGGAGTCCCCGGTTGTCGCTTTTGACAATCTAAAGATCCGCCAGCCGAACGAGCTTCCGCAGGCGCCGGTGCGCGGCCGACTTCGTCGCCGGCGGCTCACATTTCAGGGCGAGCTCCCGCAGTGGGAGGGTCGGATGGCGCAGGCGAAGCTCCGCGATCTCGCGCAGCGTCGGCGGCAGCTCGTCGAGGTCGAGGCGCCGCAGCGCGCGGAGCTGGGCGTGGGCGGCGCGGCTCGTCCGGACGAGGTTCGCGTGGTCGGCGTTCGCGAGCCGGTTCGCGCCCGCCCGCGTCGCGCCGAGGACGGCGCGCTCCTCGAGCGCGAGGACGGCGTCGCTCGCACCGGCGGCGGCAAGCGTGTCCGCGATCGCCTCGGCTCCTTTGGCGTAGGCGGCGGCGTAGCGGCCGCGGTCGGCGACGGCGAGCGTCACGCCCTCGGCCGCGGCGACACCGGCCAGGAACTCCGCGCCCGCGACCGTCGAGGCCCGCAGCTCGAGGTGCCGAGAGCGCGGGCCGCTCAGCGAGCCGCCGCCGAGGAGCGCGCCGCGCAGGTAGGCGGCGCGGCAGGACGCACGGGCGACGACGCGCTTCGGCGGCCGCTCGAGCGGCGCGAGCCGCGCCGTCAGGACGCCGGCCTCGTGGAGCACCTGGAGGGCGCGTGCGCCGCCGGCGACGTGGAGCTGGTAGCGCGTGGCGCGGTCGAAGGCGCGGCGGCGATAGGTGCGGATCTCCGCCTCGACGCCGAAGGCGCGCAGGAGGCTGAAGGCGCGGCGGGCGACGGCCGAGCTCGCGAGGTCGAGGTGGACCGCGACTTCCCCGCGGCCGCGGAGGTGGACGCTCCCGGCGGCGTGGAAGAGCCCCGACAGCTCGGCCAGCCGGTCGCACTCCTGCCGCGGCGCGATCGCCGCGAGCTCGTTGCGGAGGTCCTCAGAGAGCGACATCCTCGAGCGCGAGCAGCCGGCGCTTGTAGTCGAGGCCGAGGGAGCCGTACGAGCCGAGGCCGTCCGACGCGACGACGCGGTGGCACGGGACGACGATCGGGAAGCGGTTGTGCGCGCAGAAGGTTCCGGCCGCACGTTGGGCGCCGGGGTGGCCGGCGAGCGCCGCGAGCTCGCCGTAGGTGACGACCTCGCCGCGCGGAATGCGCCGCAGCGCCTCGGCGACGGCGAGCTGGAACGGCGTGCACCAGTCGAGGTCGAGCTCGACGTCGTCGAAGCCGACGGGCTCGCCGGCGAAGAAGGCGCGCAGGCGCTCGCCGAGCGGGTGCCCCTCGTCCTCGCCGTCACCGGCCCGCGGCAGCTCGTGCCAGAGCAGGCGCTCGCCGTCGAGCCAGAGCTCCCCCACGCCCCACCCGTCCGCGCGGTAGGTCACGCGCCGGGGCCTCATCCAAGCGCCTCCCGAAGCCGGGCGCAGTACCGCGCCACCTCGGCCGGGTCGCTTACCGCCGCGTCGCCCCGGACCGGGAGGTCGCCGAGCTCGAGCGGCCCCTCGCCGCGGTGCTTCTCGCAGATCGCGCACGTCTCCGGTTCCGCCACGTGCACGCAGTTTCTACAATCGCCTCGTGAGCGCGCCGGGCATCTTCCGCCTTCCCGAGCCGAAGAACGAGCCCGTCCGCGACTACGGGCCCGGCTCGCCCGAGCGCGAGGAGCTGCGCGTCCGGCTTACCGAGATGCAGCGCGAGCGGATCGAGATCCCGCTCGTCATCGGCGACGAGGAAATCCGCACCGGGGACACGTTCGAAGCGGTCATGCCGCACGACAAGGACCACGTCCTCGCCGACGTGCACAAGGGCGGCCCCGAGCAGGTCGAGCGGGCGATCGGCGCCGCGCGCGAGGCCTGGCACGACTGGTCGCGCACGCCGTGGGAGGACCGGGCCGCGGTGCTCCTCCGCGCCGCGGAGCTCCTCGCCGGCCCGTGGCGCGCGACCCTCAACGCCGCGACGATGCTCAACCAGTCGAAGACGGCGCACCAGGCGGAGATCGACGCCGCCTGCGAGGTGATCGACTTCTGGCGCTTCAACCCGATCTTCATGCGGCGGATCTACGAGGAGCAGCCGATCTCCTCGCCGGGCGTCTGGAACCGGCTGGAGTACCGGCCGCTCGAGGGCTTCGTCTTCGCCGTCAGCCCGTTCAACTTCACCGCGATCGGCGCCAACCTCTCGACCTCGCCCGCGCTG
>DASQWB010000153.1:0-31244 GCA_035640455.1 Gaiellaceae bacterium
GTACGCCGCCTCGTTGATGAACGGCATGAGGATCCGGTTCGAGACGAAGCCGGGGAAGTCACGCGCCTCGGCCGGCTCCTTGCCGACGTCGCGGGCGAGCTCGGCGATCGCGGCCGCGGTCTCGTCGGAGGTCTGGAGGCCGCGGATCACCTCGACGAGACGGAGCACCGGCACGGGGTTGAAGAAGTGCATGCCGACAACCCGGTCCGGCCGCCCGGTCACCGCGGCGAGCGAGGTGATCGGGATCGACGATGTGTTCGAGGCGAGGATCGCCTCGGGCGGGAGCACCTCGTCGGCGCGGCGGAAGACGTCCTCCTTCACGGCGGCGTCCTCGACCACGGCCTCGATCATCAGGTCGGCGGCGGTCAGGTCCTCGACGGGCTCGACCTGCGCGAGCACCTCGTCCGGATCGGCCCCGCCCTTCTCGGCCAGCTTGGCGAGACTGCGCCGCATCGTCTCCAGTCCGCGTTCGACCGCCCCAGGCGCGGCGTCGTGGAGGAGCACGTGCCGGCCCGACGCGGCGACCACCTGCGCGATCCCGCCGCCCATCTGACCGGCGCCGACGACCAGGACGCGCTCGAACTTCACGCGCGGAGGCTAACCGCGTAGGCTGGCGCGGGTCATCGACAAGGGAGGGAGACGTGGCATACGCACGTGCCGTGACGTTCGAGGGCGTCGACAAGAACCGGATGGACGAGCTTGCGAAGGAGATCCGCGAGGGCGAGCCGCCGGAGGGGCTGCCCGCGAGCGAGATCGTCGTCCTCCACGACGCCGACGGCCAGAGGTCGCTCGTGCTCGTCTTCTTCGAGAGCGAGGACGACTATCGCAAGGGCGACGAGACGCTGAACGCGATGCCGGCGGGCGAGACGCCCGGTCGGCGGACGTCGGTAACGAAGTACGAGGTCGCCGCCAGGCGCAGCGCCTAATAGCGGCTACTCGCCCTCACCGGTCAGTTCGTGGCCGTGCGGGCCCGCAAGCCGTAGCGGCCCTTCAGACGAACGGCGCCGAGGAGGAGCGCGGCGCCGAGTGCTGCCCCGAGGCCGACCGTCCACCACGGAAAGTCGCCGGATCGGGAGGCCGCGACATGGACCGAGCCCGGGTGCGAGATCCGCCACGTTCCCCGCGCGATGGCGAGGTACTCGTGGCCGTTCGGCGAGTGGAGGCTCAGCGTCCGGCCGCCGTCGCGGAGTGACATCCGCAGCCGCCAGACGCCGTTCTGGCTTCCGTGCCACGGGATGCCCACGCAGTGCGCGACCCCGCGGACGGTGTCGAGCGCGTGCACGAACGGATAGCCGTCGGGACGGGCGTACAGCGTGTAGACCCAGCGCCCGTCGGCGCTCGTCGCGCGCGTGAGCGGCCAGCCGGCCATCACCCAGCCGCGCTGCGTCCGGTCGGCGATGCGGCCGGGCAGGAGCCGGTTCAGGTCGAGGTCGTAGGCACGGACGACGTAGCGGTTCAGGTCCCGCTTCGAGACGTGCTGGATGAGGTAGAGCTTCGAGCCGTCCGGCGAGAGCGCGTCGAAGGAGAAGTCGCCCTTCAGGCTTACGCGGCCCATCGACCGGAAGGTGGCAGTGCTCAGGAGCTCGAACGAGCTTCGCTTCCGCAACGGGTAGCCGACCTGTGTCGGCGCGAGCACGAGCGTCCAGCCGTCGCGGCTAACCCCGCCGATCGAGCCGTCGTAGGCGACCGAGGGGATCCCCCACTTGCCGGGAATCGTCGTCCAGCGCACGACGCTGCCGTCCTTGATCTCCTGCACGACGGTGTTCGAGCCGCTGTCGACGGCGACGTAGCGGACTCCGCCGCCCGGCCCAGGCGCCCCCGCCCCACCCTGGAGCCCCGGCGGCACCGATCCTCCGTCCGCGAAGGCGACCGGCGCGGCGGCGAGCGCGGCGACGGCAAACGGAAGCAGGCGGCGGAGCATGGGGTCCTCCTTCGGTTGTTTGCCGGTCCTACGCCTGCGGCGCCCGGGCAGGTCCGGGCAGGCCGAAGCCGCGGAGCCGGACGAGCGCCGCCGCCGCGAGCAGCACGATCGCTCCGCCCGCGACTCCGAAGATCCACCACGGGAAGCCGGAGGAGCCGGGGCCCGCGACGCGCGGCGCGGCCGGATGCGAGATCCGCCACGTCCCCGTCGCGATCGCGAGGTACGGCTTGCCGCTTCGCCAGTGCAGGCTCAGCGTGCGGCCGCCGTCGCGCACCGAGAGCCGCAGGTTCCAGATCGCGTTCTGGCTGCCGGTGTACGGGATGCCGATGCAGTGCGCGGTGCCGCGAACGGCGTCGAGCGCGTGCACGAACGGGTAGCCGCCGGGGTTCTGGTAGAGCGTGTAGACCCAGCGCCCGCCGGCGCTTGTCGCGCGCGCGAGCGGCATGCCGTTCATCACCCAGCCGCGCTGCGACTTGTCGGCGATCTTGCCGGCCAAGAGCTGGCTGCGGTCGAGGTCGTACGCGCGGACGACGTAGTGGGTCAGCTTCAGCGAGGAGACGTGCTGGATCAGGTAGAGCCGCGACGAGTCCGGGGAGAGCGCGTCGAAGGAGTAGGCGCCGCGCAGGTCGATCCGGCTGCGAACTTGGAGGCTCTTCGCGTCGATCACGAGGAACGTGCTGCGACGCTTGAGCGGGTACTCGCCGTTTCCGGTCCGCGTGTCGGCGAGGACGAGCGTCGAGCCGTCGGCGCTGACGCCGCCGGCCGTGCCGTTGAACGTGACGGCGGGGATGCCGAAGCTGCCGCGATAGGTCTTCCAGCGAAGGACGCGGCCGTCGCTCCGCCGCATCGCCGTCACGGTCGTCCTCAGCTTGCCGCCAATCGCGACGTAGCGGATCTTCCCGCCGGGGTTCGTGGTGCCGAGCCCGCCGCGCACGACGCCGGGATCCGGCCCGGCCGCGAACGCTGCGGGAGCAGCGAAGAGGCTTGCGACGAGGCAGGCGAGCAGACGGCGCGGCATCGGTTCCTCCTTCGGTAGCTGGCGGTTCTACACCGGCTGGCTCCACAGGGTTCCCTCCACGTCGACGGCGTCCGGAACCGCCAGGTCCCGGTGGCAGCCGCCGTCGCGTGGATGTAACGCAACTGTGGCGAGAGACGCACGCGGCGCCTGGGCCGCGGCCGCGCGTACCAGCCGGTCAGACGTCGATCAGGACTGCGTCGCCCTGACCCCCACCCGAGCAAATGGCGGCCAGCCCGAGCCCGCCGCCGTTCCGGCGCAGCTCGTGCACCATCGTGCCGAGGATGCGGGCGCCCGAGGCGCCGATCGGGTGGCCGAGCGCGACGGCGCCGCCGTTCACGTTCACGCGCTCGGGGTCGGCGCCGAGCATCTTCGTCGAGTTCAAGACGACCGAGGAGAACGCCTCGTTGAGCTCGACCCGCTCGACGTCGTCGATCGTCTTGCCGGCCTTCTCGAGCGCGAGCTTGCCGGCCTTCGCCGGCGTGCGCGCGAGGTATGCGAACTCGTCGGCGACGTAGGCCTGCGCGACGATCGTCGCGAGGATCGGCAGGCCGCGGCGCCGGGCGAACTCCTCGCTCGTGACGATCACGCAGCCGGCGCCGTCGTTCACGCCAGGCGCGTTCCCGGCCGTGGTCGTCCCCTCGGGATCGAAGACCGGCTTGAGCGCGGAGAGCTTCTCGAGCGAGGTGTCGCGGCGCGGGCCCTCGTCGACCGCGAGCTCGCCCACCGGGACGATCTCGTCGGCGAAGCGGCCCTCGTCGATGGCGCGGACAGCCCGCTCGTGCGACCGCAGCGCCCAGCCGTCCTGCTCCTCGCGCGAGACGCCGAGCTCGCGCGCCACCTTCGAGGCCTGCTGGATCATGTGCAGCTTGTCGAAGGTCGAGGTGAGGCCGTCGAAGACCATCGAGTCGATCAGCTCGCCGTTCCCGAGCCGGTAGCCGAACCGCGCCTTCTTGAGCAGGTACGGCGCGTTCGACATCGACTCCATGCCGCCGGTGACGATCACCTGGTGGTCGCCGGCGCGGATCATCTGGTCGGCCATCTCGACGGCGCGGATCGACGACGCGCAGACCTTGTTGATCGTGTCGGCGCCGACCTCGATCGGGATACCCGCGCCGACGGCCGCCTGGCGCGCCGGGGCCTGGCCCGCTCCCGCCTGGAGCACCTGGCCCATGATCACGTACTCGACCTCGGCGGGCTCGAGCCCGGCCCGCTCGAGCGCGGCGCGGATGACGATCGAGCCGAGCTCGGTCGCCTCCTTCGCGGCCAGCGAGCCACCGAGCTTCCCGAACGGCGTGCGGACGGCGGAGACGATCACTGAGCGGCTCACTGCAGGCCCAGCCTAGCCAAGGGCTTCTATCCTCGGCTCCATGCGCCGGCTCCTCGTCCTCGTCAGCGCGATCATGCTCGTGGACACGATGTTCTACGCGGCGCTGACGCCGCTCCTGCCGCACTACGCCGACGAGCTCGGGCTCACGAAGACGGGCGCGGGGATCCTGACCGCGGCCTTTGGCATCGGCACGCTCGTCGGCTCGCTGCCGGCGGGAATCCTCGCCGCGCGCGCGGGCGTGAAGCCGGCCGTCCTCGTCGGCCTCGGGCTGCTCGCGGCGTCGAGCCTCGCCTTCGCGTTCGCCGGCAGCGTCGTCGTCCTCGACGCGGCGCGCTTCTGCCAGGGCTTCGGCGGGGCCTGCACGTGGACGGGGTCGCTCGCGTGGCTCGTATCGAGGGCGCCGCGGGAACGGCGCGGCGAGGTGATCGGCTCGGCGCTCGCCGCGGGGATCGCCGGGGCGCTGCTCGGGCCGCTCGTCGGCGGCGCGGCGGCCTCCCTCGGGACGAGGCCGGTCTTCAGCGCGGTCGCCGCCGTCGGCGTGGCGATCGCCGTCGTCGCCGCCCTCGTGCCGGTCGGCCGCCCGGAAGCCCCGCAGACGTTCGCGCACCTCGCGGCGCACTTCCGCCACCCGCGCCTGCTCGGCGGCATGTGGCTCGTCGCGCTGCCGGCGATCCTCTTCGGGATCCTGAGCGTCCTCGCGCCGCTCCGGCTCCACGCCCTCGGCGTCGGCGCCGCCGGCATCAGCGTGGCCTTCCTCCTCTCCGCAGGCGCCGAATCGGCGCTCAGCCCAGTCGTCGGCCGGCTCGCCGACCGGCGCGGCTCCAAGGCGCTCGTCCGCGTCGCGGCGCTCGGGTCGGCCGCGGTCACCATGATCCCGCCGCTCCTCGACGACCGCTACGCCCTCTCCGCGATCGTGGTCGCCGCCGGCCTCGCCTACGGCGTCTTCTGGATCCCGGCGATGACGGGGCTCCTGGAAGGCGCGGAGTCGCTCGGCCTCGACGCGAGCTTCGCCTTCGCGCTGATGAACCTCGCCTGGGCGGCGGGACAGGGCATCGGCTCCTTCGGCGGCGGCGCGCTCGGCTCGCTCGCGGGCGATCTCGCGCCCTACTGGGGGGCCGCTGCGCTCTGCCTCGTCACGCTCGCTGCCGCCGGCTTGACGCGCCCCGCCTCGCGGGCCTACCCTGAGGCGACGTGATTCCTGCCCCCCGCACCACCTGGACCTGGGTCTGGCGCTGCGAGCGGGGCGGAAGCGTCGCCTGAATCGCGACGACAACCCGTTCCCGCTCGAGACCTTCCGCCGGAGGTCTCTTTCGTCTTGGCATGACATGACCACCGCAGCCGACATCGCCACCGATCTCCTCACGCCGCTCGGTGCGTACCTGGGGCTGCGCGGTCACGGACGGGGCGCCTTTCTCCTCGAGTCGGTCGAGCGCGGGCGGCTCGGCCGCTACTCGTTCGTCGGCTGCGGCTCGCGCCTCTGCACGCTCGACGAGGCGGAGGCGGTCGGCGAGCCGGTCGTCGGCTACCTCGCATACGACCACGTCGCGCGGCTCGAGCCGACCGTGCCGCTCCCCGACGACGGCCCCGAGCTGCCTGAGAGCCGCTTCGTCGTCGCGGACGTCCTCCTCCGCTTCGACCACGTCGGCGGCGTGGCCGAACTCCTGCGCGGCGATCCCAGCGCCGTGGGCGAGCTGCTCGCCGTCCCGCCGGGCCGTGTCGGAGTGACAGTCACTCGGCCGCGGCCCGGCAGGACGCGTCGGTTTCCGACACGGGCGCGGTACGAGGCCTCGGTTCGACGGGCGAAGGAACACATCCGGGCCGGCGACGCGTTCCAGATCGTCGTCTCGCAGCGCGCCGAGCGCGCCACGACCGCGTCGGCCGTCGAGCTCTACCGCGCGCTCCGGCGCATCAACCCCTCGCCCTACCTGTTCCTGCTCGAGCTCGAGGACCTCGCGCTCGTCGGCTCCTCCCCGGAGACGCTCGTGAAGCTCGAAGGCCGGCGGGCGAGCGTCAACCCGATCGCCGGCACGACGAGCCCCGGCCCCGGCGACGCCGAACGCCTCCTCGGGTCAGAGAAGGACCGCGCCGAGCACGTCATGCTCGTCGACCTCGGCCGGAACGACCTCTCGCGCGTCTGCGTCCCGGGCACCGTCCGCGTCGAGCGGTTCCTCGAGGCCGAGCGCTTCTCGCACGTGACGCACCTCGTCTCCGAAGTCGTCGGCGAACTCCGCGAGGGCGTCGCGCCGTTCGATCTGCTGCGCGCCTGCTTCCCGGCCGGCACCGTGTCGGGGGCGCCGAAGGTGCGGGCGATGCAGATCATCTCCGAGCTCGAGTGTTACCGGCGCGGGCCCTATGCGGGAGCCGTCGGGTACTCGATGCCGGGCGGTGGGTTCGACACCTGCATCGCGATCCGGACGATCGTGCTCGCGGACGGCGTCGCGCATCTGCAGGCCGGCGCCGGGATCGTCGCCGACTCCGACCCGGCCGCCGAGCACGAGGAGTGCCTGCGCAAGCTCGCCGCGCTCGAGGCCGCCATCGACCGCGCGGAGGCGGCCGCATGATCCTTCTGGTCGACAATTACGACTCGTTCACCTACAACCTCGGGCACCTCTTCCAAGCGCTCGGGGCCGAGGTGATCGTGCGCCGGAACGACGAACCGGAACTGGAGGACGTCCAGCCCGACCGGCTCGTCATCTCTCCCGGCCCAGGCCGCCCTCCGCCGCGCGTCGTCGAGCTCATCCGCCGCACCCGCGTCCCGACCCTCGGCGTCTGCCTCGGCCACCAGGCGATCGTCGAGGCCTTCGGGGGCGAGATCGGGTTCGCGCGCCGGCTCGTCCACGGGAAGGCGAGCCCGGTGCACAACGACGGGCGCGGGCTCTTCGCCGGGCTGCCGCCGACCTTCGACGCCGGCCGCTACCACTCGCTCGCCGCGACGCGCGTCCCCGACGAGCTCGAGGTCTCGGCGACCTGCGACGAGGGCGAGGTGATGGCCGTGCGCCACCGCGAGCTCCCCGTCGACGGGGTTCAGTTCCACCCCGAGTCCGTCCTCACGCCGCTCGGCCCCGAGCTGGCGCACAATTTCCTCTCCCGGAGATGATCCAGCAGGCGCTCTCACGGCTGCTCGACGGCCACGACCTGACCCGCGACGAGGCCCGTGGCGTCATGGGCGTCGTGATGGCCGGCGAGGCGACGCCCGCGCAGATCGCCGGCTTCCTCGTCGCGCTGCGTGCGAAGGGCGAGACCGCGGACGAGATCGCCGGCTGCGCGGAGGCGATGCGCGAGCACGTGCTCGCAGTGTGTCCGAAGCGCGACGACCTCGTCGATACGGCCGGGACGGGCGGCGACGGCGCGCGCACCTTCAACATTTCGACCGCCGCCGCGCTCGTGGCCGCCGCGGCCGGTGCAGCCGTCGCGAAGCACGGGAACCGCGCCGTCTCGTCGGCCTCGGGCTCGGCCGACGTCCTCGAGGCGCTCGGCTTCGAGCTCGAGCTGACGCCGGAGCGGATCGCGCGCTCGATCGACGAGCTCGGCTTCGGCTTCCTCTTCGCGCCGTCGCACCATCCGGCGATGCGCCACGCCGCGCCGGTCCGGCGCGAGCTCGCCGCACGCACCGTCTTCAACGTCCTCGGCCCTTTGACGAACCCGGCCGGCGCGCGCTCGCAGATCGTCGGGGTCTACGCGCCGAGCCTCGTCCGGACGATCGCCGAGGTGCTGGCCCGGCTCGGCGCGCGGCGCGCCTTCGTCGTCCATGGGGCGGGCGGCGTCGACGAGCTCTCGCCGGTGGGGCCGAACCTCGTGTGCGAGGTCGTCCGCGGCAGCGTGCACGAGCGGACGATCGACCCACTCGAGCTCGGCATCCCCCGCTGCCCCGCCGAGGACCTGCGCGGCGGCTCTCCCGCGGAGAACGCCGCCGCGATCCGCGACGTCTTCGCCGGCGCGGACGGCGGCCGCCGGGACGCGGTCCTCCTGAACGCGGCGGGCGCGATCGCCGCTGGAGGGCTGGCCCACGACTTGGCCGAAGGGCTCGAGCTGGCCCGGGAGGCGCTCGAGTCCGGGGCCGCCGCGGAGCGGCTCGAGGCCCTCGTCGCCTTCTCACGTGCCGAGGCGGTGGCCTGAGTGGGACGCTTCCGCGAGGCGCTCGCCGGCCCCGGCCTCGCCGGGATCGCCGAGATCAAGCGACGCTCGCCCTCGGCCGGCGACCTGCGGCCCGACGCCGATCCTGCCGCGCTCGCGCGGCGACTCGCGGCGGCCGGCGCGGCCGCGCTCTCCGTGCTCGTCGACGGACGTTTCGGCGGCTCGCTCGACGACCTTCGCGCCGCCCGCGCGGCCACCGACACGCCGCTCCTCGGCAAGGGGTTCTTCCGCGGGGAGGACGACTTGCTGCGGCTGCGGGAGGCCGGCGCCGACGCGGCGCTCCTCCTCCTCCGCGACCTCGACGACGCGCGCGCCGCCGAGCTCATGCGCGCCGCCGCGGCGCTCGGGCTCGACACGCTCGTCGAGGCACATGACGCGGCGGAGCTCGAGCGGGCCGTTCGCCTTGGCGCCGACCCGATCGGGATCAACGCGCGCGACCTCGCCACGTTCGAGATCGACCGCCGGGCCCAGCTCGAGCTCGTGGCGCGGGCGCCGCGGGATCGGGTGGTGATCGCCGAGAGTGGCGTCCACACGCGGGCCCAGGGCGCGGCGGCCGAGCTGGCCGGAGCCGACGCGATCCTCGTCGGGACGTCGCTGATGCGCGCGATCGACCCCGCCGCGAAGCTCGCGGAGCTCGTCTCGCGCCCGCTCGTCAAGGTCTGCGGCCTGACCCGAAAAGAAGACGTGGAGGTCGCGCTCGAGGCGGGCGCCGATCTCGTCGGCTTCATCCTCGCCCGCGAGACGCCGCGACGGGCGCCGCGGGTGCTCGATGCTCCGGACACGGTGTTGAGGGTCGCGGTCTTCGTGGAGGAGACCGAGGAGACCGGCGCCGACCTCGTCCAGCTCTATCGGCGCGAGAACGGCCACCGCAGCCGGGAGGCGGTGCTGCTGCGGGACGGCCGGCCCGTCGCGCGCGTGCTCGACCTGCCGTGGCAGCGCGACGACCCGGATCACCTCGCCCGCGCCGCCGCGGCGGCAGGCCGCGTCATGCTGGCCGGCGGCCTCGGCCCCGAGAACGTCGCCGAGGCGATCGCGGCCGTGCGGCCTTGGGCCGTCGACGCGAGCTCGTCACTCGAGCTCTCGCCCGGGATCAAGGATCACGCGCGCGTGCGCGCGTACGTCGCCGCCGCGCGGTGAGCGCGACCGGTCTCTACGGGCCGTACGGGGGTCGCTACGTCCCGGAGACGCTCGTCCCCGCCCTGGACGAGCTCGAGGCCGGCTGGCGAGCGGCGCTCGCCGACGAGAGCTTCCTCGCCGAGCTCGACCGGCTCGGGCGCACGTACGCCGGCCGTCCGACGCCGCTGACGCGCGCCGAGCGGTTCGCGCCCGACAAGCGGCTCTACCTGAAGCGCGAGGATCTCCTGCACACGGGCGCGCACAAGCTGAACAACGCGCTCGGGCAGGCGGAGCTCGCGCGGCGGCTCGGCAAGCGGCGGATCGTCGCCGAGACCGGCGCCGGCCAGCACGGCGTGGCGGCCGCGACGGTGTGCGCGCGCTTCGGCTTCGAGTGCGTCGTCTACATGGGCTCCGAGGACATGCGGCGCCAACGGCCGAACGTCGAGCGGATGGGGCTGCTCGGAGCGGAGGTGCGGCCGGTCGAATTCGGGACGCGGACGCTCAAGGAGGCGACGAGCGAGGCGATCCGCGACTGGATCACGAACGTCGAGACGACGCACTACCTGATCGGCTCGTGCGTCGGTCCGCACCCGTACCCGGTGATCGTCCGCGAACTCCAGGCGGTGATCGGCCGGGAGGCGCGGGAGCAGCTGCTCGCCGCGGAGGGCCGGCTGCCCGAGGTCGTCGTCGCCTGCGTCGGCGGCGGGTCGAACGCGATCGGGATCTTCGCGGGCTTCCTCGACGACTCCGAGGTGCGGCTCGTCGGCGTCGAGGCCGCTGGCGCCGCCTCGCTCGGCACCGGCCGGGCCGGCGTCCTCCACGGCGCTCGCTCGTCGCTCCTCGCCGACGAGGACGGCCAGGTCCTCGACGCCCACTCGATCTCCGCGGGCCTCGACTACCCAGGCGTGGGGCCCGAGCACGCGTTCCTGCGCGACAGCGGCCGCGCCGAGTACGTCGGCGCGGCCGACGAGGAGGCGCTGGCCGCGTTCCGCGACCTCGCGCGCACGGAGGGGATCATCCCGGCCCTCGAGCCTGCCCACGCGCTCGCGCGCGCGCGCGAGCTCGACG
Source organism: Gaiellaceae bacterium (assembly GCA_035640455.1). Lineage (GTDB taxonomy): Bacteria > Actinomycetota > Thermoleophilia > Gaiellales > Gaiellaceae > AC-50. Next base: position 10,585 of record DASQWB010000153.1, read on the forward strand.
AGAAGCTCGTCCTCGTCTGCCTGTCCGGCCGCGGCGACAAGGATCTCGCGGAAGTGCTCGCCGCCGAGTGAACGCGGACCGCCTTTGGCAGGACTGCGCGGGCTGCGGCGCGCTCGGGCTCGAGGCACGCGCCGAATACAGCGACACGGTCGTCACCTGCCTGAGCTGCGGGCACGAGGAGCGGCGCCGGCGGCTGCCGTTCTTCTCCGTCAGCGGCGCGACCTGCACCGGCAAGTCGAGCGTCTGCAGGCGGCTCTGGAAGCTGCTGCCCGAGTGCGTCGCCCTCGACGGCGACCTGCTCTGGGACGCGGCGCTTTGGGATGCGCCTGGGGTCTTCTACGCACGGTGGCTCGGGGTCGCCGCCCAGATCTCGCAGGCCGGCCGCCCGGTCGTCCTCTGCACGGCCGCCATCCCGCAGGCGTGGGAGGAGTCGCCGTCTCGGATCCTTGTCGCGGACGTGCACATGCTCACGCTCGTCTGCGACGAGGACGTGCTGCTCGAGCGTCTCCGCGGGCGCGGCCGCCCACCCGATCCCAAGGCGCCCGTCGAGGAGACGCTGAGCTTCAACCGCTGGCTGCGCGCGAACGTCGAGCCGGCGTTCGACACGACCTCGGCCTCGCCGGACGACACCGCCGCGCAGGTCGCGGCCTGGGTGCGGGGGCGACTGACGGGATAGTCGTCGGGGCGGAGGCGTCGCCTCCGCCCCGACGGGCGATTACGGACAGTTGCCGTTGCCGATCAGGCGCGGCCCGCCGTTCTGGCGGATGAAGAGCGGCCGTGCGGTGGGCAGCGGGCCGCCGGTCGTCGGTTCGGTCAACCTGGTATCCCCGGTCGCGATCAACACGCAGCCGTGGGCGTCGAGGACGTTGGTGAAGTAGTCGCCGAGTCGCCGGTCCTGGCCGGTCGCGACGCAGGTCGTGCCGCCCTGGCAGACCCAGCCGATGTGCACCACGCGACCTGCAGCGTCGACGATCGACTTCTGCGGCGACTTGCCGGCGGAGTTCGTGATCGACGCCTCCATCACGTGGATGTGACCGGTCTGGCAGTCGAGGTCGGGCATGCCGTCCTGCGGCTCGGTCTGGTACCAGACGACCGAGACCTTCCCGGCCGAGCCCGCCGCGACCCACGGCCACAGCACCCGCGTTCCCGGATGCGCGACGGTGACGGGCGCCGACCACGTCTGGCCGAGGTCCTTGGTCGAGACCATCATGATCGAGTTCGGGCCCGGAGTCCGGGCGCCGTCGCAGCCGCCACTCGTGCCGGCCTGACGGTCGTCCGTGTCCCAGACGACGTAGACCGTCCCCACCGCGTCGATCGCGATCGCCGGCCAGTGCGCGTACATCGACGTGCCGCGCACCGCCTCGTGCGGCGTGAACGTCGAGCCGCCGGCCGGCAGGGTGCTGATCCCGACGCCGAAGCTGCCGTCGCCGTGGTCGAAGATCGCCGGCTCGACGAGCGCCCCGTTCAGCCGGTCGTAGTAGAGCTTGCCGAAGCCGGTGAACGAGCCGCCGTCCGGGAGCGAGCCGTTGTCGGGGATCCCGGTGAGGCTGCAGGTGTTGCCGCCGTCGTTCGAGACGAACACCTGGTGGCCGCTGCCACTCCCTTCGACCGTGTCGGTGGCCATGAACACCTGCTCGGCCTTGCCACCGGCGAGCCACGGCCGGTCGCCGTCGTGGCAGTCGGCGTTCCCCTTGTCCCACGTCTGGCCGCCGTCGATCGACGAGAAGAGCGCGTCGTTGACGAGGTCGATGCCGGTGTTGTAGACGCGGCCGCCGGCGTCCTGGGTCAGGTCGGGGTCGCTGAACCCGGTGTTGATCGCCGGGCTCGTCGGGCACGTGGTACCCAGGTAGCGGTCGCGGTACCAGTTCGTGCCGCCGTCGGGCGACGTCCAGATGTTCACCTGGTTGCAGTAGTTGGAGACGAAGCTGAAGTCGCCCCACGGCGAGCTGACGATCCCGTCGCGGTAGAGGTGCGTCGTGCCCTCGTGCGCGGTGTAGATCAGGCGGCCGTGCAGGGTGTCGGCGAACACCTCCGGCTCACCGCCGGCCAGCTGCTGGTCGACGTAGACGGGGGGCGCGAACGTCGGCGTAGCCGTTCCGGCGCGCACCGATCCCGGCACTGCGCCGGTCAGGACGGCGAGCGCGAGCAGGCACGCGGCCGCGAGCCAAGCTCGAGCGCCGGAAGGACGCGGTGGCAAGGCCATCGAGTCTCCTTTCACTGGGCGAGCCGGGGCCGCACCCCGGCCCTGAACCGTTCGCTCATACCCCTGCGCGGCAGAAACCAAGCCCGCGGCCTAGGCTGGGACGGTGGCGAAGGAGCTCGTGATCTACCTCATGTGCGGCCCGGAGACGCCGGAGCTCGCCGAGGCCGCGGTCGAGGGCGGCGCGGACGTCGTCGAGCTCGGCTTCCCGTTCTCCGACCCGCTCGCCGACGGCCCGGTGATCCGGCGCGCCGCCGAGCGCGCGCTCGCGCGCGGGATGCGCACGCAGGCCTGCCTCGACTGCCTCGCCGCGACGCGGGGGCGCCTTCCCGAGATCCCGCTCGTCCCGATGACCTACTCGTCGCTCCTCGAGGCCTACGGCTGGGACCGGTTCGCGGCCGACGCCCGCGCCGCCGGCGCGACGAGCCTGATCGTCGCCGACCTGCCGGCCGGCGAGCGGCCGGAGCTCCGCCGCGTCCAGCTCGTCGCCCCCACCTCGACCGACGAGCGCCTCCGCCTCGCCGCGGCCGCCACCGACGGCTGGCTCTACCTCGTCACGGTGACGGGAACGACCGGCGCACGCGCCGAGCTCTCGCCCGCCCTCGCCAGCCTCGTCGAGCGCGCGAGGCGCGCGACAGCCCTGCCGCTCTACGCCGGCTTCGGGATCTCGACGCCCGAACAGGCGCGGGCCGCCGCCGAGCTCGCAGACGGCATCGTCGTGGGATCGCGGGCGGTCGAGGCGGCGGAGGAAGGCGCGGACGCCGTACGCGCCTACGTCGCGACGCTTCGCGAAGTCCTCTAGCGGATCCGCGTCGAGGCGTAGATCGCCTCGCGGAACTGCCCGCCGAACGGCTCGACGGCGAGGGCGAACACCGGCACCGGCCGGCCGCGCACGTACGAGGTCGAGACGTAGTCGCCGAGCATCCGGCCGAGGCCGGTGTCGGGCAGCCACAGCATCGACATCGGCTGGGCGTCGAGGCGGCGCGGCGCCGTCCACGAGCGGCCGCCGTTGCGCGAGGAGACGAAGGCGACGCCGATGCCGCGGCACCCCTCGTAGGAGCACGACTCGGCCAGGGTGTACGCGACCACCGCGACGCGCGCCGTCGAGCCGCCTGTCGTCGGATCGACCGCGAGCCCAGGGACGAAGGCCTGCGCGTCCGATCCCTGGCCGACGAGCGGAACGCGCTCCGGCGGCGTCCACGTAAGGCCGTCCCGGGAGCGGGAGACGACGATGTCGTCGAGCGTGCACTCGTCGCGGAAACGGCAGTCGCCCCAGGCGACGTAGATCATGCCGCCGGCGTCGACGTCGGCCGACGGCAGCGTCGGCGCGCGGATGCCGGGTATGTCCTCGGCGTGCACGCGCGCGACGCTCACCACGGGGCCGAACGTGCGGCCGCCGTCGGTCGAGCGCACCGCCTGGATCTGGCTCGCGGCGGGGTCGGCGAAGTGGTCTCCGCCGGCGGCAAGGTCGAAGACGACGACGAGCGTGCCGTCCGGCCGGACGACGGGCTGGGCGCCGTTCACGAACCCGAGCTCGGTCCGCGGCGCCGTGACCGCAGGAGCGGACCAGGAGAGGCCGCCGTCGGTCGAGCTGCGCGTCCTGATCTCGGCCGACCGCGCGTCGAGGTACGAGAGGTAGCAGCGTCCGCGGAACGGGCTCGCGAGCCCGTTGTCGCAGACGAGCCACTCCTTGTCGTCGTCCTCGGCCGGATCGCTGGCCGCGACGACCGGCGCGCCCCACGTGAAGCCGTCCCTGGAGCGGCTGACGAGCGTGCGCACGCGGAACTCCGACTCGGCGACGGTCGCGATCAGCCAGACTCCGTGCAGCGCGTCGTAGGCGACGACGGGGTCGCTCGCGGAGGGCGCGTCGCCGTCCGGCTTCGACGCCGTCGTCAGCGACGGCAGGAAGCCGGAGCGCCAGTGGGCGCCCCCGTCCCTCGAGGTCGCGAAGCCGATCCCCGACGCGCCGCCGTCGACCATCCGGCCGGCCTGGAAGGCGGTCACGATCGTCGAGCCGACCGCGTAGCTGTCGGGCTCGACCTGCGTCTGGTGCTGGCCCTCCGCGTCGGTGAACGGGTCGCGCGAGAGCTGCCGCGTCACGATCTCGCAGCTCCGGCCGACGGCGTCGGCGAGCTCGGCCACGGCCACGTCACGGCCGGCGCCGCAGCGAACGGCGTCGCGGGCGCTGTCGTCGGAGACGGCGAGCCGGTCGCCGCCCGGACCGCCGGTGAGGACGTCGCGTCCGGGGCCGCCGTCGAGCAGGTCGGCGCCGCCGCGGCCGTCGAGCGTGTCGGCGCCCGCGCGGCCGAATATCGTGTCGGCCGCGCCGGTTCCGACCAGGCGGTCGGGCCCGAGCGTTCCCCGGATCGTGGCGGGCCGCGCGGCGCCGACCCCGAACGCGAGTACGCACACGAGGACGAGCGCCGAAGCGGGGAGGCGACGCACCGAAAGGGAAGTTACTGCGCTGCGAGGGGTTGGTCGAGCGGTTTTCGCGCCGGTTAACCGGAGCACAACGACCTCGGAGCGAGCAAGGAGGTCGACGATGGCCAAGGATCACGGGCCGAGCATCAAGGACGACCGGCAGTACGAGGCCCTTCGCCGCCGGGGCGAGAGCAAGGAGAAGGCGGCGCGGATCGCGAACGTCGGCAGCCGCAGTCAGACTGGCCGCAAGGGCGGCCAGGCCGGGCGCTACGAGGACCGCTCGAAGGCGGATCTGCTGAAGAAGGCGCGCCAGGTCGGGATCGAGGGCCGCTCGAAGATGAGCAAGCGCGAGCTCATCAACGCGCTCCGAAACCATTGAGAAGGCGACGCCCGCAAGGACGTGGCCGATCCGGCCCCCGGTGACTGTCACGTGACAGTCACCGGTGTCTCGAACGGACGGCTGTGAGATACCTGTACGGAGCGGCGCACGAGCAGTTCCCGCCGGACGACCTGCTGCGGCAGGCGGTCGAGGCCGAGGAGGCGGGCTTCGACGGCGTCGCCTGCAGCGACCACTTCCAGCCGTGGTGGGAGCCGGGCGAGTCGGGGATGGCGTGGGTCTGGCTCGGCGCGGCCGGCCAGGCGACGAAGCGGGCCACGATCGGCACCGCCGTCACCCCCGCGCTCACCCGCTATCACCCGGCGCTCGTCGCCCAGGCCTGGGCGACGCTCGAGGTGATGTTCCCGGGCCGCACCTTCCTCGGCATCGGCTCGGGCGAGTCGCTGAACGAGAGCCCGCTCGGCGCGGACTGGCCGCCGCCGGCCGTCCAGCTCGTCGCGATGGAGGAGGCGCTCGAGCTGATCCGTCGGCTCTTCGCCGGCGAGCGCGTGACGCAGGACGGCCGCTTCCCGACGAAAGACGCCTTCCTGCACACGCGGCCCGAGCGCGCGCCGCCGATCTACGTCTCCGCCTTCCACGACGGCGCGGCGCAGGTCGCTGCACGGTTCGGCGACGGCCTCTGGACGCTCGGCGACCCCGACTCGGCGCCCGACATCATCGAGGCGTACGAAGAAGCCTGCGCCGAGGTCGGCAGGGAGCGCGGCGAGATCGTGCTCCAAGTCCAGTTCTCGTGGGCGCCGGACGACGACGCCGCGCTCGAGGGCGCGCGGGTGTGGAAGGGCGCGCAGCCGGAGGAGTTCTACACCGACGACTGGCACGACCCGCGCGCGATGGCGACGTACGCCGCGACGAAGGTGCCCGACGAGGAGCTCGCCGAGAAGCTGATCGTCTCGTCGGATCCCGACGAGCACGTCGAGCGGATCCGCGAGGTCGAGAAGCTCGGCGCGACCGCCGTCTGCGTGATGAACGTCTCCGGCGCCGACCCGCACGGGGCGATCGCCGTCTACCGCGAGCAGGTGCTTCCGCGCCTACGCTGACGCGGATCCCCGGATAATCCGGCGGTGGACGAACACGAGTCGCTGCGCGGGCAGCTCCTGATCGCCTCGCCCGCGCTCTTCGACCCCAACTTCCGGCGCGCGGTCGTGCTCGTGACCGAGCACACCGAGGAGGGCGCGATGGGGCTCGTCCTCAGCCGCCCCACCGAGGCCGCCGTCGCCGACGCCGTGCCGCCGCTCGAGGACCTCGTCGAGGCGGGCGCCTGCGTCTACGTCGGCGGACCCGTGCAGCCGACCGCGGTCGTCGTCCTCGCCGACTTCGGCGACCCGGAGGAGGCGGCCGCGCTCGTCGTCGGCGACGTCGGCTTCGTCCGGGCCGACGTCGAGCCGGGCGCGCTCCCGACCTCGACCCGGCGCGCGCGCGTCTTCGCCGGCTACGCGGGCTGGGGCGAGGGGCAGCTCGAGGCCGAGCTCGAGCAGGAGTCGTGGATCCTCGAGCCGGCGGTCCCGGACGACGTCTTCGCCGAGGACGCGGAGGAGCTCTGGAGCAGCGTCCTGCGGCGCAAGGGCGGCCAATACGCCGTCGTCGCGCTCATGCCCCCCGATCCGTCGCTGAACTGAGGTGGGCTCGCCGGCGCCGCTCACCGTCGTCGTCGACGCCGAGAACGTGCGGCGCTCGGTCTGGCCGAACGTCTCGCGCGAGCGGCTCGTCGAGCTCGTCCACCGGTGGGCCGAGGAGCGGGGCTACGACCATCTCGTCGTCTTCGAGGGCGAGGACGAGAGCGCGGACGACCGGATCGTGCGCGAGGCGGAGCGCCTCGACCGTTACTGGCTCGTCACCTCGGACCGCGAGCTCCGCCGCCGGGCCGGCGACGCCGCCGAGCGCGTGATCGGCGGGGGCTCGTTCATCCGCGAGCTGACGGGTTAAGGTGCGACTCGTGGAGACGAAGAGGCTTCCTGCACAGCGCGACGCCGTCGCGCCCGACGGCTCGGACGTCCGCATCCTGCTCGGCGTTCGCGGCGGCGGGTTGGCCCACTTCGAGCTGGCCCCCAACCAGACCTCGGTCGCGATCAGGCATCGCACCGTCGAGGAGATCTGGTACTTCCTCCGCGGTCGAGGCCAGATGTGGCGGAAGTTCGAAGAGCGGGCGGAGATCGTCGACGTGGCACCGGAGGTGTGCATCACGATTCCCGTCGGAACCGAGTTCCAGTTCCGCTCGCTCGGCTACGAGCCGCTCGCCGCGATCGGCGCCACGACGCCTCCCTGGCCTGGAACGGGTGAGGCGACGATCGTCGAGGGGGCGTGGGAGCCGACCGTCGAGTCAGGCCCCATCTAGAGTCAGCCGCGATAGGGTGGCGTGCCCGCCGCCCGGCTCCCCGTCAACGCCGCTGCGTTCGGTCCTTGAGGACGCGACGCATTGCTCCTCGCCGGGGAGGATGCCTGTCAGCGGTCGAGCCGCACGGCGAGTGCCGCGGGCGTCAGGCGCTCGGTGTCCGGCTTCAGCGTCACGCCCACTCCGGCCAGGACCCGTGCGACGAACGGGTACTTGTCGGCCGTGTACGCGCGACCCGGCGCGCCGGGAGCGGACGCGTGCCGCAGCTTCCACTCCTCGTACTCGGCCGCGAGCTCGGGATCGGCCCGGAGTGCGTCGCGGAACGCGAGCCGCTCGCGCCAGAGGTCGCTGCCCGGCTCGGTCAGGTGGAGGCCGTGCGTCGCCTGCCACCACTCGGCCCCGGCGGGCTTCGAGAAGGCGTGCGCCTCGGGGCGGTGCTCGCGATATCCGTAACCGAGCTCAGCGAGCGGCCGGAAGGCCGCCCGAGCGGCCTCGAGATCGCGGACGCCGGCGATCATGTCGATGACCGGCTTCGCGGCGAGGCCCGGCACCGCGGTCGAGCCGACGTGGTGGATGGCGCCGTCGAGCCAGGGACGGAGCGCGTCTTCGAGCACGGCCCGCTCGGCTTCGAACCGGCGAGGCCACTCGGGGTCGTAGGGCACCACGGCACCAACGTACCGCGGGACGCCTCCGGCCCCGTCTGTCGTAGTACGAGACGTGATCGAGCTCTTGGCGGCGACCGTGCTCGCGCCGTGGGCGCATCCGCTCAGGTTCGGGCCGCTCGTCGGCTGGCGGAGAGGCGCGAGCGGCACTGCGCCCTCGCTCTACGACAACGTGAGCAGGCGCGTCCGGGCGCCGAAGATGTCGACGGCCTGGATCGCGACGAGGAACGTGCGCTACCGCGACGGGGTGACCTCGGACCCGCCGAATCGAACGCTCGTGCATCTGCCGCGCGACGGCGTGATCGTCTGGGCCGTCATCTTCCAGTCGCGACCGGGCGGGCAGAGACCGATCCGGCTCGACCTTCGCCGCGCGAGGCACTACGCGTGCTGCGAGGGCGCGTATCTCACCGCCGGCTCGTACGAGCTCGCCGGGCTCGGGCCGGGTCGCGCGTACGCGGTGATCGTGCGGATCTACTTCGGCTCGCGCCCCGACCGCCGGGACCGTACGCGGGCGCAGCGCGCGCTCGACCGCCTCGAGCTGCCCCGCCGCCGCTGACTTACAGAATGCTTGCGCCGAATCCTCGGCGCGTTAACAGCCGCGTCCTAGCGTTTTGGCCCCGATGAGGCTCCGCACTGCGCTCCCGAGCGCACTCGTCGTCCTCGCCCTCGCGCCGGCGGCGCACGCGGCGTCGCGGCAGCCACGGATCCTCTACGCCGGCGACTGGACCGGCACGATGCAGATCTTCGCCGCCGATCCGTCCGGGCGCGCGCCGGTCAGACAGGTGACGTTCGCTCGTCCCGAAGGGCCCTGCTACTGGGCCGCGGCCTGCGGCTTCACGAGGCCCCTCTCCTCGCCGGACGGCCGCCGGCTCGCATACTGGAGCGGCGGCGCCGCTTTCCAGCCGCGGACGCTCTGGCTCGCCCGCGCCGACGGCACCGGCGCGCACGCGATCGGCCCCGCGCTCGACGCGGCGTGGGCGCCCGGCTCGCGGCGGCTCGCCTATTCGACGGCGGATGGGGTGCACGTGCTGACGACGAAAGGCTCCGACCGGATCGTCGACCCGCGGAGCGCCGTCCAGCTGCACTGGTCGCGGGACGGCAAGACCCTCGCCTTCGTCGGCGCCGGAGGCCTGAGCCTGCTCCGCGGCGGCCACGCGCGCGTCCTCGTCTCCGCGACGCCGTCGTCCTTTGCGTGGGCGCCGGACGGGCGTCGCATCGCCTACGGGACGCCGGAGGGAATCTATTTCGTCGGCACGGCAACCGGCCGGACGCGGCTCGTCTACCGAGCGCAGGCGACGCCGCCCTTGCCGCCCACCCCACTCGAGCTCACGTTCGCGCCGAACGGCCGCCGCCTGGCATTCGTCCTCGGCGCCGAGATCCGCATCCTCGACATGCGGACGCTTCGCGCCCGGACGCTGCGCATGGAGGGCCACGACCTCGCCTGGTCGCCGGACGGCCGGAGCCTGCTCTACGTCGAGGGCGCGGAGAGCTCGAACGCCGACGCGATCACGACCGGCGACGTCAAGACGGTCACGCCGAGCGGACGTGTCCGCACCGTCGTCTCCGCCTCGAGGCCCTACGGCGGCCAGATCGTCTCGGCCGCCTGGACGACGCCCGCCCGCGGCGTGCGCTACCGGGCGCCGCAGCAGGTCGACGGCGTCTTCGCCGGCGGGCCTGTGCAGGAGCTCGTCGCCGACGGCGGCCGCGTCGCCTTCGTCGCCTGCGGCGGCGTCTCGGCCTGGACGCCGGCGACGGGCGCCGTCGCCGCCGTCGAGACCCAGAGCGAGTGCCGCGCGCCGTTCAGCCGCGGCCACGTCTATTCGCTCGGCCTCGCCGGCGACCGCGTCGCGTGGGTCGAGAAAGGATGGGGGCTCTGCTTCCACTGGACGGCGCGCGAGGCGACGCTCGGCGCCTCGCCCCTCGACCTCGGCACCGGAACCGGCTGCCTCGGCAGCGCGCCGGCGGCGGGGATCGGCACGACGATGGGCGCGGGCTCGCTGCTCGTGCGCAGCGCCTGGAAGCTCCACTACGACAGCGGCGCGACGATCGTCGACGAGCAGACGGTCGAGCGGGTCGACCTTGGCGGCTGCCCCTGCCCTGCGCTCTCCTCCAGCCCGGGGCCGTACACGCCGCTCGACGTCGACGCGGGCCGGATCGTCGTCAGCGGCCAGAACGAGACGCGCATCCTCGCGGCGGACGGCTCGATCCTGCTCGCGCTGCCCGTGCCCACCCTCGCCGCCCAGCTGAGCGGCTCCGACCTCGTGCTCGCCGCCGGCGGGGAGCTGCGCGTCTACGACGCGGCGACCGGCGCGCTGCGGGCGAGCTGGCCGCTGCCGGCGCAGCCCGCCGGTCACGACTGCGACCTCTTCGGCGACCCGAGCTGCCTCCAGCCGGCGAGGCTCAGGCTCGGCGACGTCGCCCACGGCATCGCTGTCTACGTCCTCGACGCCCAAGTGCACGTGCTCCGGCTCGCCGACGGCGCCGACCGGGTCGTCGGCCCCGGCACGCTCGCCCGCTTCACGGACGCCGGACTCGCCTTCGCCGACGGCGCGCGGATCCGGCTCGTGCCCTACGACCGGCTGCCGCTGCGCCTGAGAGCTTCGAGCCGCTCGAGACTCGCGGCCGGCCACAACGCGTTCAGGTCGTAGAAGACCTCGAACGCCGGCGTCGAGTCGGGGAGCGCCACCCAGGCCACCTTCGACCTCGTGTAGATGTGGACGTCGGGCGTCACGCTCCCCGGGTCGTCGAGCGTCCCGCCGCGGACGAACCGCAGCTCGGGGCCGCCGTACTCGCTGAAGACCGCCACCTGACATCTCGGGCAGCGGTAGATGCGCTGCGTGCTGCCGTCGTCGCGCGGGGCGTCCACCGGCTGCGGCTCGCCCGAGAGCAGCTCCACCCGCTCGGCTTCGATCAGCAGGTTGATGACGAACGCGCTACCCGTCTGCCGCTGGCAGTTCAGGCAGTGACAGCAATGGACGAAGAGCGGATCGGAGGTGAGCCGGTAGCGAACCGCGCCGCAGGCGCAACCTCCTTCGCGTGGCGCATCCACCCGCGGGACAGTATGCGTCAGCGAAGCCCGGCGAGGCGCTGCGCGACCGTATCGGCGTGCGGTAGATCAGCCGCCGCGCCCTCGCGCATGAGCGCAAGAACGGACGCGGCGAGCGCTCCCCGGAGCGCCCCAGGCTCGACCGCGGCGACATGGGCATCCTCGAGTCGAGCAAGGGTCTCAGCGGGAAGGTCGTCGTAACCCCGGGCCAGCACCACGGGTAGTCCTTGGAGGAGACAGGCAAGCGAGAGCGCGTGGTCGCGCACGGCGCCGACGTAATGCTCGGCCTGCCAGACACGCCCACGCTCGATGCACGCGCGCGCGTGGAGCGCGTAGACGACGCCCCACCCGAAGATGTCGCCCGCGACCGCCGGCGTGGGAATGAAGAGGTCCCCCGCGACCGGCGGCGTGGGAACCTCGGACGCGTCCGTCGCTGTCTCGCCGAACAGAAGCCGGAATCGTGGCCCGGCGGGACGAAACCGAGCGGCCGGAGTCATCGAGAGGTCGAACTGAAGCGCGTCCGGTAGCAGGAACACGCGGTAGATGGTCGGACCACGCTCGAGGTCGGCAAGGTGCACCGCGTCGAGCTCGTCGATGAGCGTGCGCGTCCAATCGGCGAGCACGTCGGCGACCGGCACGTGGTCGGCGATGCCGAAGGTGAGGTCCAAGTCGGAGAAGCGGTCGCCGCCGTCCACGGCGAGCGAGCCCACGGCGGCTCCGGCAACGACGCGCTCATCCTCCTCCGCGAGCCGTAGCAGGCGCTCGCGGAGAGCATCCCGCTGCTCAACGGTGAACACGAGGCGCGATTCTATTCCTGCGTGTGATCCGAGCCTGAAAGCACAACGAGGGTTGAGGGTGCCGGCGTGGCACGATCCCCGACGGCATGGCTCTGAGCCCGTCCCGTTACGACGCCATCGTGATCGGTGCCGGGCACAACGGGCTGGTGACCGCGTGCTACTTGGCGCGCGCAGGGCTGCGCGTGCTGGTCCTCGAGCGACGACACGTCGTCGGCGGGGCCTGCGTCACGGAGGAGACGTTCCCCGGCTTCAAGGTCTCCACCGCCGCCTACGTCAACAGCCTCTTCCACACGGCGATCGTCCGCGACCTGGAGCTGGCTTCGTACGGCTACGAGGTGCTCGCGCGGGATCCGTCGTCGTTCACGCCGTTCCCCGACGGGCGCTCGCTGCTGATGGGCCCGGACGCCAACCTGACCCGGAAGGAGATCGCGAAGTTCAGCGTGCGCGACGCCGAGCGCTATCCGCAGTACGAGGCGATGCTCGAGCGGGTGGCGGCAGTGGTCGAGCCCACCCTCACGATGGCGCCGCCCGACCTCCAGAAGCCGCGCCTCCGCGACCTCCGCACGCTGTTCTCGCTCGGACGCTCCTTCCGGCGGCTCGGCGACGGCGCCGGCGAGGCAGTGGAGATCCTCACCGGTGCCGCGCGCCCGATCCTCGATCGCTGGTTCGAGTCCGAGGAGTTGAAGGGGACGCTGGCGACGGACGCGATCATCGGCGCGATGGCAAGTCCATCGATGCCGGGAACCGCCTACGTGCTCTTCCACCACGTCATGGGTGAGGCCGGAGGCGCGCGAGGCGTGTGGGGGTACATGCGCGGCGGCATGGGCGGCGTCACGCAGGCGTTGGCGGCGGCCGCCCGCGACCTCGGCGTCGACATCCGCTGCGAGGCCGAGGTGGCGCGCATCCTCGTGCGCGAGGGCCGAGCGGTCGGCGTGGCAGTGGCAGGCGGCGACGAGTTCTTCGCTCCCACCGTGGCCAGCAACGCCGACGCCCGCGTGACCTTCCTCAGCCTCGTCGACCGGAGCGCACTGCCCGAGGCGTTCGTGGCCGACGTCGAGCGGATCAGCTATGCCAGCGCCTCGCTGAAGATCAACGTGGCCTTGGCCGAGCTTCCGAGCTTTCGGGCGCTTCCCGGCACGGAGCCGGGCCCTCAGCACCGCGGCACCATCCACATCTGTCCGGACCAGGACTACATCGAGCGCGCGTTCGACGACGCCAAGTACGGCCGCCCTTCAGTCGAGCCGGTGCTCGAGTGCACGATTCCCTCGGCCGTAGATCCCACGGTGGCGCCGCCCGGCCGTCATCTGATGTCGATGTTCGTGCAGTACGCGCCGTACGAGCTCCGCGGCAGTTCCTGGGACGAGCAGCGCGAGGCGTTTGCCGACCGCTGCTTCGATCTGGTCGACGAGTACGCGCCGAACTTGAGCAGCTCGGTGATCGACCGCCAGGTGCTGGCCCCTCCGGATCTGGAGCGCGTCTTCAACCTCAGCGGCGGGAACATCTTCCAGGGGGCTATGACTCCCGGCCAGCTCTTCGCGTTCCGTCCCGTGCCCGGTTACGCGCGCTACCGGACGCCGCTCCGCGGCCTCTACCTGTGTGGCGCCGCCGCCCACCCTGGCGGCGGCGTGATGGGCATACCCGGCTTCAATGCCGCACGCGAGATCCTGGGTCGGCGCCGCTTGCGCGCGCGCAGCCACAGCCGGGGCGCGAAGACCGGGACGGCTTAACAAACGACTGTTCTAGGAAGTCGCTGCCCCGCGGGGCACCTAGTCCTTCTCGTACTCGTCGTGCCGGCGCCACCACTCGTAGGGCTTCGTCTGCGGGTATCCGGCGGGTGAGTCCTCCCAGGTCTCCTGACGGCCGAGCGGCGTCAGGTCGAGGAAGGTCCACACGCTGGCGAGCGCCTCGACGCCGCGCGCCGTGGTGAAGTAGGTGCGAAAGACGCTGTCGCCGTCGCGAAGGAAGACGCTGAGCCCAAACGACTCGCCGTCTTGGTAGGCGTCCGGCTGCGGGGTCTCCGGCGAGACGCCGAAGTCGACGTTGAAGTCGCTCTCGAACGACGAGTACCAGGGGATCGTCCAGCCCATGCGCTTCCTGTACGCAGCGATCTTTGCGAGCGGGGCGCGGGACACGAGCGCGAAGGATGTGTCGCGCGCGTGCAGATGGGCGAGGTGGCCGATTTGATCGACGAACATCGAGCAGCCGTCGCAGCCCGCGTCCTGGTTCGGCCCGAACATGAAGTGGTAGAGGAGCAGCTGCCTTCGCCCCTCGAAGAGGTCGAGCAGGCTCGCCTTGCCGTCCGGCCCGTCGAAGGTGTAGTCCTTGTCGATCCGGACCATCGGCAGCCTGCGCCGCTCGGCGGCGAGGGCGTCTCGTGCCCGTGTTGCTTCCTTTTCCTTGGCAAGGAGCGCGTCCCGCGCTGCTTGCCACTCCGTCGGTGAAACGACCGGGGGAAGGTTCATTGGCTCCTCTCGATCATTCGGGTATTCGTCGTGTCGTCGCGGCCAGCCTTCGGGGTCGTCGCCGCGCCCCTTCGGGGTGCGGTCGAGCAGCTGCCAGGTGGCGTTCAAGACGTCGGTGCCGCGGTCGTAGCACGAGTAGGTGTGGTAGACGACCCCGTCCTCGAGCGCGAAGGCGCTCAGGCCGTGGAGCTCGTCCCGCCGAAGATCGATCTCCGCCGCGTGCTTCGGCGTCCCGAAGTTGAAGCCGGTGCCGGTCCTTCGCCCCTCCTCTGTGAACACGGCGAAGTCGAGGTTGAAGTCGCTTCCCGCTGCCGAGACCCACGGGAAGCTCCAGCCCATCCGGCGCTTGTAGGCCTCCAGGTTCGCGAGCGGAGCGCGGGACGCCGCGACGAACGTCACTCCGCGCGGCGGGAGATGGGCGACTGCACCGTCGAGGCTGTCCGCGGTGTACGAGCAACCCGGACAGCCCGCAGCCGGCCAGCCTTCGACCGTCGGGCCGAACATGAAGTGGTAGACGAGCAGCTGCGCGCGTCCCTCGAAGAGCTCGGCCAGCGTCTTCGTCCCGCGGTCGGTCTCGAACGTGTAGTCCTTCTCTACCGGGACCCATGGCAATGCTTGCCGCTTGAGAGCAAGCTCGTCGCTGCGGCGAGTGAGCTCCTTCTCCTCGGCTAGGAGCGCGATTCGAGCGGCCAGCCACTCCTCGCGCGTGCCTACGGTGTGTTCCGTCGTCACGTCCGCCTCCCTGTCCGGTCGTCATTCTTACGACCGCCCGCCGAGCGAGAACTCATCGGCGCGAGGCATCGCTTGCCCTCTCGAGGACGCGAGAGGCCCTGGTTCCAGGGCCTCTCAGTAGCGGGGGCGGGATTTGGACACATTTCCCCGACCGCGTCACGTACCGCTTCACGGATTTTCGGCGCCTAGAACCGAGCTGAATCTTCCGCCTCAGGCTCCTCGCCGTGCCCGCCGCACGCGCAAACGTGCGCACTTACTCTGGACCAGGCTTATCGGCTCTTCCACGGCGAGGGAGGTGACCATCGCATCGGCGACGCGAGCGGCTCCCAGCGTCGCCCTCAACTGTCGGCTGCGACGACGAGCGCTTGCGGCGAGGCCTCTTTGACCTGTGTTTTGAGCCACTTGATCTGCGTGAGCGTCTCGCGGTGCAGTTCGTCGACGAGCGAGAGGAACTCGCCGTCGCGCGTCGCCTGCGCGAGCTGGCCGGCGATGAGCCAGTGCCAGGAGACTTCCTGCGCCTGCAGATAGAGCTGCCGCAGCGAGCCCAGGAGCAACAGTCCCGACTCGGGCCGGCGGCCGAGCGCCTCCGACAGCTTGTGCCGAAGCGCGGCCGTCGTGGTTTCGCCGACGGTCGTATCGTCTGCCGGAGCGAGCTGCTGCCCATGCTTGTCCGCGAACGGGCGGATCGCTTCGGCGTGCGAATGGCACTGCTTCGCGAACATCCTTGCACTCGTACCAGACGTGGTGCTCGGCGGCGAGGCGCTCGCCGACCTTGACGTACTCGTCCGCGAGTTCCTCCTCCGCACGGTAGAGCTCCTGCAACGCGCCGGCGATCTTGTTCACCGGATCGCCTCCTGCGTAGCGACCGTGGGCACGCTCGCCGCGCCGTCGCCGTCCGCGAGCTTCTCGACCCTCACCGCCGCCGTCTTGTAGATCGGCTGCTTCGAAACCGGATCCCAGCGCGTGATCGTCAGTTCATTCGCAGCACGAGGTCGCCCGTTCGGCTCCGCCCCTTCCGGCTCGTCCCAGTAGCCGTAGTGGAACGGGACAAAGACGACACCTTCACGGATGCCGGTCAGCCTCGCCGGCGCCTCGACGCGGCCGCGCGCCGACTCGACGCGGACGAGATCGCCGTCGGCAATCCCGAGCCTCTCGGCGTCCGCGGGTGCGAGCTCCACCCACGGTTCCGGCGCCGCCTTGTCGAGCTCGGGCGCGCGCGGTCTTCGTGCGCGTGTGCCAGTGATAGACCGTGCGGCCGGTGTTCAGCAGCAGCGGGTAATCCTCGTTCGGCTGCTCGGGTGAGGGAACGTACTCGGCCGCCTTTAGCAACGCGCGGCCTTGCGGGTCGTGCGCGCGGTACTCATCCGGTTCGTTCTCGGCGCGCCGCTGATCAGATCATGGCCGTACGACTCGCAGTAGTCGGCGCGTGTCGGGAACTCGTGGTTCGTGTACAAGCGTTCGCAGCCTTCAGGGAACTCTGCGTTGCAGGGCCACTGGATCCCGCTGCCACCACGCAGCTTCTCATACGACATACCGCTGTAATCGCACGGGCGGCCCGCGCTGACCCGCTTGATCCTCGAACGCCTCCTCCGGCGAATTGAACTTCACAAGCGGCGCGCCGTCTTTGTCGCGGAAGTCCATCCTCTGCGCGTACTCGAGGAAGACGTCGAAGTCGGACCGCGCCTCGGCCGGAGGATCGATGGCCTTGTCCGAAATGTGCACCGTCCGGTCCGCGTTCGTGTAGGTGCCCGTCTTCTCGCCCCACAGCGCGGCGGGCAACACAACGTCGGCGAGCTGCGCCGTCTCGGTCAGAAACGCGTCCGACACCACCACAAAGAGGCGTTTCTGCTCGAGGATCGCGCGGATGCGGTGCAACTCCGGAAGCGACACGGCCGGATTGGTCGCGGTGATCCAGAGGAAGCGGATCGAGCCCTCTTCCGCGAAGCGGAAGATCTGCATCGCGTGCGTCGGCGGCGCCCAATGCGGAATCGTCAGCGGATCGACGTTCCACAAAGCGGCAAGCTCATCGACGTGCGCGTCGTTCTCGAAGTTGCGATACGCAGGCAGCGCGCCGTTCGCGCCGGTCTCGCGCGTGTTCTCCGCCGTCGGCTGCCCGTTCATCTGGAAGACCGCGCAGCCGGCCTTACCGATCATCCCACGCAGCAGATTCACATTGTTCACCTGCACCGCCGCCGGCGTCGCTTGGTTCGACTGGTAGACGCCCTGCAGCACCGTCGAAACGAGCCGCTTCGCGTCGCCGATGATGCGAGCGGCCTCCACGATCGACGCCGCGGAGACGCCGCAGATCTCCGCCGCGACCTCGGACGTATACGCCGAGACGGTCTTCTTCAATGCCTCGTAGCCGACAGTGTGCTCGGCGACGAAGCGTTCGTCGACCCGGCCGTTGCCGAGCAGCTCGTGCTGCAGCGCGTTCAAAAGCGCCACGTTTGTGCCGCTGCGGATCGGCAGCCAGACGTCCGCTTCGCGCGCGGCCGGCGTCGGCCGTGGATCGACAACGACGAGCTTCGGCCGCTGGGCGCCCTGCAAACGGTCGAGCATCCGCATCCACAGCACCGTCTGTGTCTCAGCGACGTTGTGACCGACGAGAAACAGCGCGTCGCAAACGTCGATGTCGGTATAGGAGCCCGGGTCGCCGTCGCAGCCGAAACTCTCGATCAGCGCCCACTCCGCTGTCGCCGTGCATAGACGCGTGTTGCCATCCAGATGCGGGGTTCCGAGCCCAGCGCCCGCGATCAGCGCGAGCGCGTAGTACTCCTCGAGAAAGAGCTGGCCCGAGGTGTAGAAGCCGAGCGCGAGCGGGCCCATCTCGTCGAGAAGCTCGTGCGACCGGTCCACGACCGCCGCCATCGCTTCCTCCCACGTCGCCGGCTCGAGCTGGCCGTTTCTGCGGACGAGCGGTTGCGTCAGCCGGTCGGCGGAGTTGTTCGCCTGCCAGCCGTGCAGACCCTTCGGCCCGAGCCGACCGTGATTGACGCGATCCTGCGCGCGCCCGCGGACGCCGACGATCCGGCCATCCGTAACGGCGATGTCGAGCCCACAGCCGTTCGAACACAGCACGCACGCCGACTGAACCCACCGCTCGACCTCCCCCTCGGGCACCTGGAGCAAGCCGTCGACTCGCACAGGCCATTCCCCCTCGCCTTCGAAGGGAGTCCGCTCGCCCCAAATGTCCGCCACGCGATTCATCAGATCGGATGCCGATCTACCGCGCCGGCCGGTGGGGAAACATCGGCCCGCGCGGCTCAGCCGGATCGGTAAGCAGTTCGACGACCTCCATTTCTCCGATTGGCTCGGCCATCGTCACGAGGCGTTCGTACGCCGCGATCTCGTAGTGCTCCGTGCGCGCACCAGCGTCCGTCAGGAACGAGTCGAGCACATCCTGCGAGGGCGACTCCTTGGCGGCGAAATCGTCGTGCTCCTGCTCGATCCCCTCGATTCCGGGGCACTTGCGGTCGGCGTAGAGCACGTCGCCGAGCTCGTGGAGGAACAGCTCGCGCGGCTCGCTCATCTTGGTGGGCATCAGTCTCCTCGTGTTGTGGTGTGTGGGCGCTGAGTCGACCGGCATTTCGCCGCGGCGCGGTCAGCGGCTGACGCGGCTAACCGGCGGCTGAAGCTGCCGGTCGGGCTGCTCTTTACTTCGTGTCGCCGTCCTGCACCTCGCCGCGCCAGGCACCCGTCTCCTCATTGCGGCTTTCAATCAGCCGCTTGAACCGCTCGAGGTCACCATGCACCTGACCCTTGACGACGCCGAGGAGATCGCCAGCGACGTTCTCCCCGGTCGACTCGCCCTCGACGTCCATCTCGAGGTTGATGCGCGTCAAACCGTCGCCGACCTGCTCGAACGTGACAACGCCGTCGTTCTTGACCGCGCCGTCGATCGTCTTCCAGGCGATCCTCTCGTCGGGCGCCTGCTCGGTGATCTCGGACGTCCACTGACGGCTCTCGCCGCGGATCTGCGCGACCCATTGGACGTGGGTGTCGTCGAGTTGCTGAACGGACTGAATCCCCTCCATGAACTTCGGGAACTCCTCGAACTGCGTCCACTGGTTGTACGCCTGCTCTACGGGGACCTGCACCTCAATCGAATCGGCGATTTTCGGCATGGATCCTCCCTCCGGGTTTGCGTGGGTGTCGAACGGGGCGTGTGCCCGGGACCGGTGCGCCCCGAGCACAGACTCGAAATCTCGTGCGCCTAACGGTTGTCCTGGGTGAGTGGGTCTTCACCGCCGACGTACTTGGTTCCGGACTTGGCAAGGCCGCGGCTGATCATGTAGCCGATCCCGACTGCGGCGACGAGCGTCCAGGCACGAACGTCGCCAAGTGAGTCGGAGACGGCCGAGGCAATGAGAATCGCGGCGATGATGCCGGCCATCGCCCAGAACTCGGTCGTCTTCAGCGAGAGCTTCGTCTCGTCAGATGTGCGACCGGCGGCGCCAAGCGGCTTCCTCGCGCGCGCCCGCTCAGTTGTTTCGACTGTTGACATCGTGGTTCCTCCCTTTGAGGGTCGTATGGGTGGAGGCTGCGATAAGGGCGACGCTTCCCGTGCAGCACTGCGTCATGGGGGTTTTCTCGGCTCGGCCGGCCGGACGATCGCCTCCGCCCAGGCCTCGCGTGCCGTGACGGCGGCGGCGAGCACGTGCAGCTTGATCCGGTGGCTTCGGGCTTGGTGGCGAAGGCGCTCGAAAGCCTCGTCCACATCCATCTCGAACCGCTCGGCGAGCATGCCTTTCGTCTGCTCAATCACGATCCGAGTGGCGAGCGCGGTTCGCAGTTGCTCGTTCTCCTGGCGCAGAGCCTCCTGGAGCTCGAGCGGCCCCGACACGGCCTGCTGCCGCTCAATGGCCTGTTCTGGCGAGCGCAGGCGGGTCGCGTTCATGCGGCGCCGTCTCTTCGCTGGTCGTCTTCGCGCCTGATCGCGAGGAGGCGGTCGAAGCCGGTCACCTCGAAGGCGGTCATCGGCGTCTGCGACCCGACGAGAACGAGCAACTTGCCTCCTCGCGCCTGCTGATGCCGGCTGGCGGCAAGAAGCAGCGCAACTGTGGTCGAGTCGATGAATGTGACCGACCGCAGATCGATGGTGAGGTGGCGCACCTCCTCGGCCGGCATCTCGTCGGCGCCCGCGAATTGACCGTCCGCTATGAGGCGACGCCGGCCGTTGTGCAGCTCGAGTCCGATCGCCTCTGTCAGCGCCTTTTCCATCTCGGGGGCGCGGTAGAGGTCGAGCTCGCCGGCGAGTACTAGCACGGCGGTGCCGCTGCCGCGTCGGTCAAGAGCAAGGGCAAAGTCGCAGGGCGGCGCGGCGGTGCCGACCCGCCGCGCCGCCGTCTGGCGAGCGCCCACCGCCCCGGCGCCCGCCGCCCCCCCGTTCGTTCCGGCGCCAGCCTCGGTCGGCTCGCTGTCGATGGGGTCAATCCTCGTCACGAGGGGCGATGCTACCCGCGACCGACGAGGAAAGCTCTTCAGTGATGAGGTATCTGGTGAGGTATTGCGCCAGTATGTGCTCGATGGTGGCCTCGTCGGGCGAGATGATGACGAGGTAAGCTTTGACCATGGCGCAGAGCGATCGTGCGATCTACAGCATCGGTGCCGTCGA
>DASQWB010000154.1:0-16693 GCA_035640455.1 Gaiellaceae bacterium
CCATGAGCCGGACGATCACCGCTCGAGCTCCTTCTTCTCGCCTCCGGTTCCGAGCTCGGCTTTCATCTTCGCGAGCTCGTCGTCGACCTGCGACTGCGACGAGAGCTGGGCGAGCTCGCGGTCGAGCTGCGTCTGGTCGGACGTGAAGTCCTCGAGCGCGCCGGCGGTGGTGAGCTCCTCGATTGCATTCGCGCGCGCCTGCATCTGCTCGGTCTTGTCCTTCGCGCGCTGGATCGCAAGGCCTGTGTCCGCCATCTGCTCGCCGATCCCGGTCGCGGCCTCGCCGATTCGCACCTGGGCCTCGGCGGCCGAGTACTGCGCCTTGATGACCTCCTTCTGCGACCGGAAGGCCTCGATCTTCGCCTGGAGCTGCTTCTCGCTCGCGACGAGCTTCTCCTGTTGCTGCTCCAGGCCCTGCACCTGCTGGTCGAGCCCCTGGAGCTGCTGCTGGACGGCCGACTTCCGCTCGAGCGCCTGCCTCGCGAGGTCGTCGCGGCCAGCTCCGAGCGCTTGGCGCGCCTGCGTCTCGAGCTTGACGACGCTCTGCTCGAGCTGCTCCGTCTGCATCTGGAGGCGCTTCTTCGCCGTCACGACGTCCGCGACGCCGCGCTTCACGTTCTGGAGCAGCTGGATCTGTTGCTCGTAGGAATAGTCGAGGGTCTCGCTCGGATCCTCGGCTCGGTCGAGCAGCTTCGAGAACTTCGCCTTGACGATCGTCGAGGCGCGTGACATCAGGCCGGGCATCGAACCTCCAGGTCGCGGACTCGGAGGTAGCCTAGCGCCGGTGTTGATCGAGCGGAGCATGCACCCGGGCTGGCTCTCGAACGCCTATCTCGTCGCGGACGAGCCCGGCGGGACGGCCGTCTTCGTCGACAGCGGCGCGCCGCTCGCGCCCCTCTTCGAGGCCGTCGAGCGCGAGGGCCTGACCGTGACGCACCTGTTGACGACCCACGCCGACCCCGACCACGTGGCCGGCGACGACGAGATCCTGTCCCGCTTCGACGTGCCCGTCGTGAAGGGGCCGCTCGAGACCGGCGGCCTGCGCGTCGAGGCGCTCCCGACGCCCGGCCACAAGGACGACCACCTCGCCTTCGTCGTGAACGAGACGGTCTGCTTCTCGGGGGACGTGCTGTTTCGAGACGCGGTCGGCGGCGGCAACCTCGCGCAGATCCGTCGCTCGGTGATGGAGGTGCTGATGACGCTTCCGCCCGAGACGCGCGTGCTTCCGGGTCACACCGACGAGACGACGATCGGCCGCGAGTGGGACGAGAACCCATTCGTCCGCGTGTGGCGCGGCGTCGAGCCCGAGGGGACGGAGGCCTGCCGGGTCGGCGGGCGGGAGGCGACGCTTATCGTCTGGTCGCCGGACTACGACGGCAAGGGCAAGGCGTGGGTGCGGTTCGCCGACGACGGGCGCGAGGCGATCCTCGGCGGCTCACGCGTGGAACGCCGCTAGCCGCTCCGCCTCCTCGTCCAGCTCCTTCCGCGCCTCGCGCGGGATTCGCTCGAACGGCTCGAGTGCGATGCGTCGTTTGTCGTAGCGCCACGTGCCCGCGACCGCGCCGTCGACGAGGAAGGTGTTGAACGAGTGCGGCGTCCTCGTGTTGAAGATGCGCGGCCGGTGCTCCTCGGGCAGGATCCCGGTGCGGCGCGCGTGGACGAGGAGCGTCGCGTCCCACACGGGGAGGAACCGCGGCGGCGCCGGCGTCTCGGGGTCGGGCAATGCCCCGCGCGGGAGGTCGAGGAGCTCCCGGCCCCGCTCGTCCCTAAAGCGCCGCAGGCGCATGCGTTCGAGCGTGCGCTCGAGCCTGCCGACGCGCATTCCCGCCCAGTCCGCGATAGCGATACGTGGCGCCGGGCCGAATGCGCCGAGGTAACGGCGGACGAGGTGCCTCACCGCCTGCTCATGGGCGAGCTCGGGCTCCGGCCCGACCCACTCCTCGGCGAGGCCGAAGAGGTCGGCGCGGCGGCGCTCCCACGTGCCGGAAGGCGGCACCCGCACGAGGTCGAGCCAGATCGCGATGCCCGGCCGCCAGACCTCGTCGCCGAGCTTCTCGACGATCTCCGCCTGGCTGCGGGGGCAGCCGGAGAGGAACGCGCGGAGCCGGCGCGCCGCCCGCTCGAGCTCGCGAGACTCGGTCTTCTGGATCCGCCGCGACCACGCCATCCGCTCGGGCCGGATCGCGAGCACGAGCGGCCAGTAGTCGCGCGGCGAGGCGACGTGGATGGTGTTCCGCATCATCGTTCCCTGCACGACGGCACGCCGCTCGAACGCTTCGGTGAGTGCCTGGCGCTCGAAGCCGTCGACCCTCGTCCAGAGCCCGACGTACGCCGAGGGCGCGTACTGCGTCTGCAGCGCGCCGATCTGCTCGACGGCTCGCGGAATCGGTAGCGGCTTGCGATCGAGGAGAAGCTGCCGCGCGAGCAGCGCCCGGTTGAGATCGCGTCGGGTCAGGGTCCTTTCAGACACGTCCGGGCGCGACGTTAGCTTCATCCGCCATGCGTCTCGTCGTCGCGCGCTGCGAGGTCACCTACTCGGGCCGCCTCAGCGCCTTCCTGCCGGAGTCGACGCGCCTGCTGATCTTCAAGGCGGACGGCTCCGTGCTCGTGCACGCCGACGCCGGCGGCTACAAGCCTTTGAATTGGATGACACCGAAGACCGTGGTCGAGGAGGACGCCGACCGGATCGTGGTGCGGAAGCGCGCCGGCCGCAGCGAGGACCGGCTGGAGATCCGGCTCCTCGAGGTGCTCTCGGACGTCGAGCACGAGATGGGCGAGGCCGCGGGCCTCGAGAAGGACGGCGTCGAGCGCGACCTCCAGGAGGCGCTGGCCGAGCGGCCGGAGTGGGTGGAGGAGGGCCTGCGCCTGGTGCGGCGGGAGTGGCCGACCGACGTCGGCCCGGTCGATCTCATGTGCCGCGACGCCGGGGATGGGTGGGTCGCCGTGGAGATCAAGCGCGTCGGGACGATCGAGGCCGTCGAGCAGCTGAGCCGGTATCTGGACTTCATCCGGCGCGATCCGGCGAAGGCCGGGTGCCGCGGGATCCTGGCGGCGCCGGTGGTGAAGCCGCAGGCGGCGACGCTCGCCGAGGCGCGTGGGCTGGGCTGGGTCGAGGTCGAGCTGGCGCTGCTCCGGGGCGAGCGCGAGCCCGAGCTGACCCTGTTCGCGCCGTAGGCGCCGCCTGCGGCGCCGCCGCCAGGACGAGCAGGCTTCGCCTGCGCGTCCGTCTGAAACGACCGGTCGAGGCGCCGGAGTAGGCGGGCTCGCGCTGTAGACGCGGCTACACTGTCCCGCGCTCGGGGCTATAGCTCAGCTGGGAGAGCGCCTGGATCGCACCCAGGAGGTCGCCGGTTCGAGTCCGGCTAGCTCCATCTCCGGAAGGCCTGCAAACGTGGGCCTTTCGTTTTCTCCACAGCAGACGAAAGCTGGGGAAAACGGCGCCTGGTCAAGTTTTGGTCAAGTAGTCCCCACCACGACGTTGATTGATCGCCCCCAGGAACTCGCGGTCGGAGCGGTCCCTACTCGGCGAGGAAGACGCCCGTGCCGGGTGTGCGCATCGCGCCGACCGATTACATGCGTCGCCCGGGCGGTCTGCAGCTCGCGTGCGCTGCGGTGGGCCGATCGCGTCCGCCGCGAGAAGCGCGGTGACAGCCTCGTCAACTGGGTCGTGCTCGCGGTCGGGCTCGCCGCCGCAGCCGCGGCCGTGGTCGCGCTGCTGCGGCCGGCGATCGACACCGCCGGACAGGGAGCTGGTGTTCCTGTTTCGACGCTGCGCCAACGCTCAGATACCGCGGTGGTGAGTTGGGCGATGATCGAGGCGTTGCGGTTTGGGGTCGCTTCGCAGCCGCCTGCCCGCGGCCGCGAGCGGGCCCGCATGGCCGGCTTCATTCCCGTCCCGATGTCCTGGTCACGCCGTCGCCTCGATCGCGGACATCTGGTCGCACACTAGGCCTGCGGCGGGCTGGACCGAGGCCGTTCTGCGGACGGCGGCTCTGGCGGCGAATGGAGAGCTACGCGGCCAACCATCCGGGAACGCCGCTGTTCGTGCGCCCGGTCTACGACGGCCCGAGCTGGCGTCCTGCAGCGCTCGACTACGACTGCTGCTCCCGAACGGCTCTGGAGCGAGCGCTTCCCCAACTGTCCAGAGCGCGCGCTGCTCGCTAACCACCCGGATCGCACTGGATCCGGGTAGCTGGGCGCGCTCGAGGCTGAACCGCGTGGCTCGAAAAGGCGACATGGGCGTGCCAGCGAACGCGGCATCATCTCGACCGAGATGGCCGCGCTCGCGCGGTTCGCCAACCGGAGTGCGCGGTCCCGTAGGAACGGACCGCTATGACGCTCGGGGGCCTATCGGCGAGCGGCCGGTCTAGTCGACTTGCGAGAGCGAACAGGTGTTCGATAAAGTCGGTGCGCGCGCCGACATGGTTGGTACCGTCGTTTCCTGGGATGGCTCAACTGGGGATGCCTCTAACACTGTGAACACGGCTCCGTCGCTTGACTTGCGCACGGCCCCGGGACTGCTGGCCCTGCAGCGCTTGCCCCGCGTCGGCCCGACGACAGCGCTGCGGACAGCGCTCCACCGCGATCTCAAGGCGTCGAACATCGTGGCGCTCGACCAGGACGCGCTCTCGACGGCGTACGAGGGGGCAGAGCGGGAGGTCGAAACGTGCGGCCGCGCCGGAGTCGAGGTGATCGGCTTCTTCGACGAACGGTATCCACCGGCGCTCTCGCAGATCACAGATCCACCGCCGGTCTTGTTTGCGAAAGGGAACCTCGAACTGCTCCGCCACGAGCGGTTGCTGGCCGTCGTTGGCACCCGCGAACCAACGGTGTTCGGTGAGACCGCAGCAAAGGCGATCACGACGAAGGCGGGCGAGGCTGAATGGGGAATCGTCAGCGGCCTCGCGCTCGGGATCGATTCGATCGCGCACACGGTCGCGCTCGAGGTCGGTGCGCCGACGATCGCGGTTCTCGGTAACGGCCTTGATCGCGTGTATCCGAAGGCGAATGCGTCGCTGGCGGAGCGCATTCTTGCTGCCGGAGGTCTTCTGCTGAGCGAGTTGTCGCTGCGGGCGCCGCCGCTTCCGCGCAACCTGATCGCGCGCGATCGTTTGCAGAGTGGTCTTGCCGCGGCGGTCGTCGTCGTGCAGACGGGTGTGAAGGGCGGAACGATGCACACGGCTCGCTTCGCCGCCGAGCAGGGCCGGCCGATCTTTTGTCCCGTGCCACACGGCGAGAACGGGAAGAGCGAGGGGTTGCGGGTCCTTCTCGAGCGGCCAGGCCGCGATCTCTGCGGCGTTATCCCGGCCTGGAAACAGGCTCGCGTTCTCTGCTCACGCCTCGGCGCGAGTCCGATCGCGCGGCCGGTCGAGCGTGATCACCTCGATGCGCTTGTGGAGGCGCTCGAGCTGACGCTCGTGCGGCCGATCGAAGGCGACCAGCAGGCGCTCCTTTTCCCAGCGCACACCGAGTCGTAGCCGCGGACGCTAGACGTCGCGCGTGTACGGGCAGCGCACCGGCGTGAAGTAGTTAGGGCAGCCGACGAACGGTTGCCCGTCGCGCCCGCGGTGGTAGATGCGCAGGCGCCCCCCGCAGAGGGGGCAGCCCTCCGGTAACCGGTCCTGCGTCGCCGCGAGCGCGACCACCGCCACTGTCTTCGCGCCCGCATTGAGCAAGGCCTCGCGGCAGGCCTCGACTTGGCCGCCGCTTGTGAGCACATCATCAATCAGGAGCACGCGGGCGCCGTCGATCGCCGCGGCGCTGAAACGGCCGGCGTTCAGCGCCCTGCGGACCTCGTGCGCCTGCCGCTTGTAGTCGTCGACCGCAAAGTTCATCGTCAACATCCCACCGCCGTCTCCCGCATCAAGGGCGGCGGCGAGCGCCGCACGCACCGGCAGGAACCGGTCGAAGTCCGAGCCGGGCGCCGGCGGCACCGAGACAACGAGATCGGGCTTCTCTGTCCGCCAGCTGGGCCGCTCTTCGAGCCGAGCGAAGATCTCCGCCACCTGCTCGGCCTTGGCCGCGTCGTTCTTCGCGTCGAGCACGAGGTGCGAGAGGGCATGGCTGGGGAAGCGCTCGATGTCCTCCGGTGTCAGATAGCGACCGAGCGCACTCAGACCCTGCTCGAGACGCATCACCGTGCCCCAGTGCCACTTCGGCTCGACGCCAGCGAGCACCGCCTCGGCGAGCGGTCGCAGGCGATCGAGTTCCTCGAGTTCCAGCAGCCGTTCCGGCTTCGCGATCGCAACATCCGGCCACCAACGCCGCCAGGACGCAGGCGCGACCTTCGACCAAGTAACACCGACCGAGATCGCGCCCGCCGCCGCAGCGGCCGCGGCGTCAATATCGAGATCACCGACGTACACGCAATCGCCGACGGCAACGCCGAGCTCCTCCGCCACGGCCTTGAGCGAGGTTGGATCCGGCTTCGGCGCGTACCCGTCAGAGCCGGTGACGGCGGCATCGGCGCGGATGCCGAACCGGTCAAGCAGGGCTGCCGCGTACCAGCCCGGCGAGTGAGTGAGGACCCCGATCTGCAGCCCCGCCGCCCTGAGGCGCGTCGGAATCTCCTCGATCGCGATGCCGTCGAAGTTAAACGGCTGAACGCGGTCGAGTCCTGCTTTCACGATCGCCCACTGACCGTTGGCACGCGCGACGGCGACCGCACTCGTGTCGAGCAACGTGTCGTCGAGGTCGAAGATGACCGCCTCGATCATCGGGCGAATCGAGCGCGTCGACGGGTAGTGCTGCACCCGAGGAGATCGACGCGGGTCTCGTTGTCAGTCCACATATCGCGAGTCAACCGGATAGTCGGGCCCGGCGGCTCAGACTGCCCGGTACCGAACGACGTCGTCCGCCGGGATCTGGGGCGCCTGCGGGATGCCGGCCGGATCTCCAAGGTACGTCCAAGAGCGGCAGCCGGACGCGGCCACCTTTTCCTTGCGCTCGAGCACGTCAAGCACCCGGACGACCTCCGACGGACGCATCGCATCCAGGTCCACCACGAGCTCGGGGACGGTCGGGTTCCCGAGGCGCTCGACCGCGGCGAGTACCACTACCTGGTTGACGGTTAGGCGGGTTGCGCGGCGGGGTGGGTTCGGATGGCGACTCACTAGGGCTTCCCTGGTAGAGCTCTTTTGGTCGAGTTCGCAAAACCCTAGCATATGTCGAACGAGCACGGCTGCCCACACCACGGTAGCCGTCTATAACCTTGATTCGGAGCACCCTCGTTCATGCCGGGCAGGTGACAACGACCTCTCGGGCGATCTCCAGATCGTGGTCGAGACTAGTCCCAGGCCCAACAGGTGCGCATCCTGGAGGCGCCGCCCCATTCATTAGAGAGGATTGTTCTTGCGTTCGTGTTTCGCATCCAGTAAGATGTTTGCATCATCAACCGAAAGGTGGCTAGTGATGGCTCCCCGTAACACCCGCACCACACATCCGGCGATTTCGCCGCAGGTAGAGCAGATGCTCGTGGCTCGCAACATCGACTACGACTTCGAGCCGAATGTGCGCATCTCGGAGATCCGCGACGCCGAGGGTAACCAGGTCAGGTTCCGCGAGCACCGAGCCACGAAGGATCAGGTGCAGAAGTACGCGACTGCCATGAAGCATGGCGCCACGTTTCCGGCGATCGTGCTCAATGACGCCAACGAGCTCATCGACGGGAACACGCGCCGCGCGGCCGCGCTGAAGAACGGATACGACACGATCGCGGCGTACATCTGTCACGGGACGACGCCGCTCGAGAACCGGTCGCTCTCGGTCGAGCTGAACCAGTCGAACGGCCAGAGCATGACGGATGCCGAGATCCGCGCCTTCATCGAGCGTGCGGTCATGGACGGGCAGCATCCCGAGATCAAGACACTCTCCCGGATGACCGGTGTGCGTGACACGAAGATCGGCCGCTGGATCGCCGAGACGCAGTTTCGCTCCCGCGCGGCGCGCGAGGCCATCACGGACGCGCATGTGGATGTCCTCCCCGACAGCACGCGCGCTGCGCTGAACGTCACGCGCTTGGCGCCGGTCTTCAAGGAGCTCACGACGCTGGCGGCGGAGGCGCGGATGCCGGCGAACGACGTGAAGAAGGTCGTGACGTCGGTCAACTCTGCACCGTCGGAGGCCGAGGCTCTCGCCATCATCGAAGGCGAGCGGCGCTCGCGTGCGAGCGAGCTCCGCGCTGTTGCGTCCGGCTTCAAGCCGCGCGAGCACCGGAGCAAGGGCTCGGCGCAGCACATCGGTGGTCTGCTGAGGTTCAAGGTCGAAGACCTGCTCGACGTTGCGGCCGAGAAGCAGTTCGAGACCTACGACCGGATGAAGTCGCTGCGCGATCGCCTGAACGCCGTGGTCGAGCGGGCGGAGCGCGAGTGGGACCTCACGCCGCCGGAAGACGACTCAGTCACCTCGGCCGGCGCGGCGCTCGCCAGCGCTGCCTCCTCGTAGTCGCGAGAGGAGCGGACGAGCATGACCAACCAAGAGGCGATGAACCGCGGCGCCCACCCGGCGTCCTCCGCACGCACGGAGGCCATCCTCGCCGAACGCCACATCGTGTACTCGTTCGAGCCGAACCTTGCGCTCGACGCGATCCAGATGCCCGAAGGACACCAGGTCCGCTTGATCGAGCACCGTGCGCCGAAAGACCTGGTGAGCACCTACGCCGTGCAGATGCGGCAGGGGGCCGTCTTCCCGGCGATCGTCGTCACCGACTCGTTCGGGGTAATCGACGGCAACACTCGGCTTACGGCTGCGATGAAGTGCCGCGCGAAATCGATCCCAGCGTACGTGTGCTTCGCCATGTCGGCGTTGGAGATTCGTTCGCTCTCGATCGAGCTCAACCAGATCCACGGACAGCGGATGACGAGCAGCGAGATCCGCAACTTCGTCGTTAGCTGCGTACGCAGCGGCGTCGCAGTTGAGCCCACGATCTGCGCGCGTATCACGGGGGTGAAGGCCTCGGCGATCGCTCGCTGGATGACGATCGAACACTGTCGAGCGCGCGCTGCAGCACACGGAGCGTCGATCGACGGAGCGTCCGACTCCGCCATCGCCGCTGTTGCAACGGCGCGTCTCGACCGCGTCTTCGTCGAGCTGGTCGCCGCAGCGACGACCGGACACGCGTCAGCCTCACGACTGCGTGCGATCGCCTCCGAAGCGAACTCCGCGGCATCGGAGGCGGAGGCCGTGGCCGTGGTCACTCGCGAGAACGAGGCAGCGACCCTCGGCGCGGATCCCCAGGCCTCGTCCCGTCGAAGCCATGGGTCGGCGTTTCACGTTGGGGGCCTCCTCCGGTTCGCGGTCGACGATCTCCTCGACGTCGCACCGGACAGGCAGCACGCGACGTACACCAACATCTGCATGGTTCGCGACCTCCTCGATGCGACAGTCTCCGCCGCTGAGAGGGAGTGGAGACTCGACGGGTCTGCGGCACGGAAGCCCGAAGAACTGGTACAGGTCGCGTAGATGGCTAGGGCGAAGGTCGAGCTCCCGCCGGACAACGGCGCCCGGATCGCCATCTACGACGGGATGTGCGAGATCGCCGGCTCGCCGCGCGCAAAGCAGCGTGTGATACCAGCGGATCAGCTCTTCGAGCAGGTGATCGGGCGTCTACGCATCCTCGTTCCGCGCGAGCTGCACCTTTCGGGCGAGCGACGATACTTCGACGAGAAGCTGAGCGTGTGCGTTGAAGCAGATATCGCGCGCAGAAGAGGCGATGGCCTCACGCTGGGAGACCATGTCCCGCTCATCCAGTATCTAGACGGAAAGCCCCGGCCGTACACGGCAGGATTGCAGGCGGCACGTGCGCGGGTCGAACGCGATGACGCGGCGCTTCGCCGTGCCGGCTTCGACGTTCGCAAGCTCGTGCCGACCCTCTCGGATGCGCGACGGTCAACCGGCTTCCAGCTGCTCGTCGATTCGATGCGCGAACACGGCTACCTGAAGCAGTTCCCAATCCTCCGCGGCGCCGACGGCGAGGTCGTTGACGGTCGTGCTCGGATTGCGGCCGCGGCGGTTGCAGGCGTCCCGCCCGTCGAGATGGCAGAGGAGCATTGGCCACCCAATCGCCTCGACACGCCACTCCACCGTGTGCTGCTGCTGCTCGCCGTGAACGCGGCTCGCATCAGCGACGACGTCCGGAACAGCGTGCTGGAGGCCGTCGCCGACAAGACCGGGCGACCCTGGACGGAGACCGAGTCAGACCTCCTGTTTACCCGAGACTGGAGGCGCGCTGCTCGGAAGTCATACGTCGCCGACTTCGAGGTCGAAGAAGTTCCGTTCCGGCCCGACCAGCCTGAACCCAAGGTCCCGATCACAACAAACGACCGCGTTCGGGTTGGAATGCGCAAGCTGGTCGAGGCGGCAGGTCTGTCGAACTACAAGATCGGGACGGAGCTGCGCGCGCACGGGATCATCGAGGAACGTGCACGGACACAGCTGACGTCGAAGCCCGCGATCTTCGTCGAGATCTCGAACGCGATCGAGGGCATCGAGAAGATGCAGGCTTACCGCCACGAGAAGAAGCTGAAGCTCGACCCACAGTGGGAAGTGGTCAAGCAGTGGCTCATCGACCAACGGCGCGCACGAACCGGTGCGGCGAGCGCCGAGGAGAACGCGCCAGACCGACTTCAGCCAGCAGCGCAGCACGCCTGACCGCGGTCGCGGGTATTCCCCCGCCGACCCCTATATCGTTGTTTCGTGCCTACTTTCGAGTGCGCCCGCCGCGACATCAAGCCGCAGTCTCCCGTGACGGCATGGTTGAGGCGCGACCAGCTCACCGACGGCGACCTCAGTCGTTCATTTGACGTCGACCTCGCCGCGGCGCTCGTAGGCATGAGCCGCAGCTACATCGCGCGAGCGTTCGGACACCCCGGCGGCCGGCCCCGCACGCTCACACTCGAGCAGATTCTTCACCTCCTGGAGCTGGACGACTTCCAGGAGACATTCGTGCCGCGCAGCAGGATCCCCGAATATCTGCTGTCACTCGGTGAGCCTGAGCGAGACGCGAGGGTCGAGTCTGCGGAGGACGTCGCGATCGTGCACGGGAACGCCCTATCGCTTATCCGGCGTCTCGACGCCGCCTCCGTGCGCTGTGTCGTAACGTCAAGCCCGTACTGGGGGATGCGGCTATACGACAACCTGCGCGACATCGCGTGGGCCGACGGCGAGCGCTGCCCCTTCGGGTTCGAACAGACCCCGGAGGGCTTCATCAGGCATACCGTCGAGTTCCTGTATGCGCTGAAGCCGGTGTTAGCGAAGGACGCCTCGGTGTGGTGGAACTTGATGGACACCTACAACACGAGGACGCCAATCCGGGGCAACGCGCGAGAGCGCCTCGAGGCCATGAATGGAACGCCGGACTACTTGCGCGGATGGACCGAGCATTTCGCAGTGCGCCACAGCGCCGGCCACGCCTACCTCGACGACGGGGAGCAGGCCTCGATCCCTTGGCGCGTCGCCGAGCGCGCGTCGCGCATCGGCTACAAACTCAAGAGCCTGATCACGTGGCGTAAAGACTGGTCAGTTCCAGAGCCCGTGAAGACCCGCGTTACCCGCCAAGCCGAATACGTCCTCCAACTCGCGATCGGCCAGCCGATCTTCAACAAACTTGCCTGGCAGCAGCTCCCTCCGCGCCTGGGAGGCGCTAACCCGCAGTACGAGTCGATCGAGAAGATCACCGACGTGTGGTGCCTGCCAACGTCGGGAGGAAAGAACGGCCACGGCGCCGAGTTCCCGCTCTCACTGCCCGGGCGCTGCATCGCTCTCTCTACGCAGCCGGGCGACCTCGTCATCGACCCCTTCATAGGCTCGGGTACCACCGCTCTCGCGGCGCTCGAACTGAAGCGTCGCTGCATTGGGTTTGACATCAGCGACGAGTACGTCCGGCTCGCCAACGAGCGGGTAGCTGCAGCCCGGATGCGTGACGTCGCACTTTGGGATGACGACCGAACCACCCCGAAGGGCTCAGCGATCAACGGCGCAGGCCACAACGGCGCTGATGCCGGCCCCTTAGTTCCGTTGGCAAGAAAGCGTTCCGGGCGCCCGACGCCGTCCTGATCGACTGGCTCGCGATCCTAGAAACTCGTCCAGCCAAGCAGTCGACAGACTCGCTAGATCAGCCCAGTCTTGATCGCCGCCGCGTCACCGTTTGCGACGTTCCAGTGCCGGTCGCGAATCAGAGAGCGGGCGCCTCCAGCGCGCGTTGCATCACCGCCTTTGCACCTCTGACAACGTTGCTCAGCGGTGGAGGGCGTAGCGCAGCAGATAGCCACCGAACAGTGTGAGCCGGTGCCAGCGCGTGAACTGCGGCTGTTTCTCGACGACCGCGTCGGGTGCACAAACTCGCTCCTCACGCCGCGGCTTCGTATTCGTGGAGCAAGCCGCCGAGGAGGTCGCGCCGCCTGACCCGTGGCGGATCGAGAGTTGTTGTCGGAGAAGGATCGTTTCCGCTGATGCGCTCCGGCGGTCGCAGGTCGAGCGCTCGGTGTGGACGCTGCTCGTTGAAGTGGCGGACGTAGACGCGGAGGACGTGGTCGAGCTGGCCGCGACCGAAGATCAGCAGCCGGTCGAGGCACTCCCTGCGCACGCTGCCGACCCAGCGTTCGGCGTAGGCGTTCGCGTTCGGCGCCTGGATCGGCGTCCGGACGATCTCGATGCCGGTGCTGCGAAAGACGCTGTCGAAGGCACGGCTGAACTTCGTGTCCCGGTCGTGGATCAGAAAGCGTGGCCGCTGGCCGCGCTCGTCGAGGTCCATGAGCAGGTTGCGTGCCTGCTGGTTCATCCAGGCCGTATCCGGCGTGCTCGTACAAGCGACGTACTCAACCCGGCGCGTCCCGATGGAGACGAAGAACAAGACGTACACGCGCCGCAACCAGACGGTGTCGACGGTGAACAAGTCACAGGCCAGGATCGTGTGTCCGTGCTGGCGCAGGAACGACCGCCAGCTGGAGGCGACACGCTCGGGCGCCGGCGGGACGCCAGCACGGGCGAGCACGTTCCGCACCAGCGTCGCCGAACCGCGATCCCGAGCTTGCGCAACTCGCCGACGATCCGGGCGTAGCCCCAGTGACTGTTCTCCCGCGCGAGCCGCAGGATCAGCTGGCGTACCTCGACCTCGACAGGTGGCCGGCCCGGCCGCCTGTGCGGATATGTCCAACGCCTCGCGACGATCCGCCGGTGCCAGCGCAGCAACGTCTCGGGCGTGACCAGGAACGCCCGCCACGAGCGACGAGGCATCACCCGACTCAGGGCCGCCAGTACCAGCCGGTCGCTCTCCGTCAGCTGCGGGCGCCGCGCCTGCCGCCGCAGGATCGACAGCTCGTGGCGCAGCAGCAGAAGCTCGAGTTCCTTCGAGCCGTCGCCTCGCGCGAGCAACAAAACAAGCGCGAACAGCCGGCAGGCGACGAGGTAAACGAACGACACGAGCACAGGCAGCCTCCAAGGACGGGAGCGCCGACGCTACCCGCCCTCCTCCAGCCAAGACTTCCAGCACCGCACCGCCTCACGACCGAGTTTGTACACCCCACGGGTTGCGCACGTGCGGCTAGACGCCGCACGGCTGCTCTTTTCCCCTCGGACGTCGATCGTGGCTGCAGCTTTAGGCCCGCCTCAGGCCGATTGAAGTCACTCTCGAGCGCTACCTGGTAGGCGAGCCGGCGCCTCCGGTGGCCCGACGCCGGCCTACGGGCAGGGCTCCACTTAGGCCGCCGCCGAGGCACAGGCCGTCGCGAGCAGCGGGGCTGCCTGATCGAGGAGGCGGTCGAGCTGTTCCTCGGCGAGATGCGCCACCTCGTCGAGACCGCATGACCGCTCGTGCTCCTCTGCACGCTGCCGATGGGCACGTCGCTCAGTGGCCGGTTGCGCCGGATGCCGTAACAATCGTGAGAGCGCCGATTGTTGTCCCGTCGGTGATCTGTCCTTGTTGGACCGCAAGTGCCGCTCCCCCGCCAGCGCTTGGTACGATACGAACACCAGTTCGCTATGACAGGGCAACGACACGTCGTCCGACGCCCCGACGGCCAATGGGCCGATGAGCGAGACGGCGCCGACGCCCAAACCGGCTCTTCGACACCCAGCAGGAACCGATCGACAGCGCCCGCCAAACCTCCCGCAACCAAGGAGGCGGCGGCGGATTTGCAGGACCGACCGAGCGCGGCCGCCGATGGCGCCGCGCCAAAAAAGGGGTCGGTTGAGGTCAAAGCGTGGCTGCGTCGGCGTGTTGCTGCTATCTGCGACACTGCGCGTCTTGGCTGCCGAGATGGTGCTGAAGCCGGGGAGGCGCCGAACACGGCATGGCTTGGCCCGCGCCCGGAGCCCAGGGCGAGGGGCCGCTCCTCGAACCCCTACGTTGTCCAGCGCGAGGCATATCCTCAATTCGATGAAGGTCGGCGCTACTTGCCTGTTGCGAACTGATGGCGGAGGCAATAGGTTTTGTGGACGACGTTGCGGCGATGCTGCTGTCTCTTTTGGAGTGGAGCGAGCGAGACGTGGGCAAATTCGGATCAATGGCAGTGGTGTCAGCTATGGCTGACGCTGGTCCTGGCGATCAGATCGGTTCGACGGTTGCGTTGGGCCTGCTCGCCGAGAACATGGTCGGCGTCTCTGCGAGGCTTCTCGCTGATCGTGGCCTCACGGCACGTGATCGCGCGGCGCTGAAGAGTGCTCAGCGCTTCCTGTTGGGGCTTCGGGATGCTGCGGATATGCCGATGCCTATAACCAGCCGCAGGCGACTAGCCCCCGCCGCGGGCGGTATGGCGCTTCGCGCTGTCCGTGATGTGCAACTAGTAGACAAGGCAGCTGACCACGACTCAGTGTCTGAGTACGTCACTGATCTCGCTGAGCTTCTTCAGCGCGCGACTGACGACAAGCTACTTGGACCCGACCGTCACCGTTTCGCGATCGTGATGAGACTGTTCGAGACCCTTGGTGAGTTGCTGCTAAGGCGGACGGACGAGTACACGCTGGCGCGTCTATCGAGCGGCGTCGTCTCGGTTCACTAGCCTGCGATCGATGTGAGCGCGGCTGCTTCCGGCGAGATCGATAACGCCGCCGCAGACTTCCAGTTCCTAGCTGAGGCGACGCTCCGGCTTATTGCGACGCTGCATGTCGAGCTTCGGCGTGTTCAATCACAGGCGTACGCCGTCAGTCCGCACTCGAGCTTCACCGGCGAGTCTTCCTCCGAGGCGAGAACGGCTGATGTTCACCAGGCGGTGCATTTGCTCGAGCTCATCCTGGAAGCGACTGCGGCACAAGTGAGAGACGCTCTGGCCGACTTTGGGTCTAGCAGCCACGAATACCGTCTCTCACTCGCGCGCTTCGTTCGTTTCCACAACTTCAACATCAGGAGCCTTCACCGCGCGATTCCGTGGCTCGAGGCGGCCGCGGCGTCGCGTGTGCCGTTAGGCGCTCGCTATTTGCTTGAGGAAGCTGTCTCAGCGCTCCTACGACCGCGCGCGAATCTCATACTCGTGCCCGAGGCCGCGTATAGCTACACAACCGAGCCATCGCCTTTTCGGGAGCTAGCCGAGAGCCTCTTTATCGAGTATCCCGAGGAGCCTCTGCTCATCGTCGCGTACTTTCCGGTCCGCGAAGACCGCGCTCTGCTATATCCGCTCCTTGTGCATGAGATCGCACACCGTGCCGTTGATGAGCATTCGCTCCGCGTCGAGGCCCTCGCATCGGCCTCTAGCGAGCTATCTGGAGTTCCTGCGGAGTTGGCTAAAGCTCGGGCGCAGCTTGCTGCTAGCGGCTCGCTCGACGCCGACACAATCAAGCTGCGAGTCGACGACTTGTTTGCTCAGTGGGTCGAGGAGATTCTGTGCGATGCCCTGGCGCTTGCATACCTTGGTCCTGGTTACTTACTTCCCTTCGCGGCAACCGTGCATGCAATGACGTCTCCTGGCATTCCGTATGAGGGACACCCTACCTCCGCGTTGCGACTGCGCGTGATGCACGACGCGATGAAGGTTTCGGGTTGGTGGACGATCCTGGAAGCTGCTTTGCCGCGGATCATTCCATGGCTTGAATACGTCAGTTCGCGGCCGCGAGCTGACGTACAGTCCTATCCCGAAGCGCTTGATCAAGCAGTGCTCTTACTCGCACCTGGCATTTTTGAAGCTGCTAAGCGACATCTCGGCGACCGTTGGTTCACCGTCGAACAATTTGCTGCACCAGAGAGCGAAATCATAGAGATGCTTCAAGATGAGATCTTTCCGGCGCAGCTGACCAGCGGCGAGGCGCCCGATCGGCGCGCCATTGTGTGCGCCACGTGGTTTCACATGCTTGGAAGCGACGCTGTTCCGGCTGATCTGCACGCGGCTATCAGTGACGACCGCATGAACGCGTTCCTGATGAAGGCGATTGAGATGAGTATCGTCCTCGATGCTTGGCGTGGCGAAGCGTCCTCTTCCTTTGGAGACGCTTTTTGATGACAGTTCTCAAGTTCGAGGATCTCCGCGCAGCGATGCGCGCCACCGACCGCGACGAACGGCTGGTGATCATGCCCTTACTTGACCGAGAGCAGGTCGGGTCGTCGTCCGTGGACCTTCGGTTGGGAAGCGAGTTTCTTCTCCTCCGCCGAACGCGCCGCGCCGGTCTCGATCCGGCCGCAGGACAGATTGGAAGACACGTCGCGGAGATGCAGGACCGCGTTACTGTGCCGCTCGGAGAAGGTCTGTGGCTCCATCCTGGCCAATTTGTG
>DASQWB010000155.1:0-31573 GCA_035640455.1 Gaiellaceae bacterium
CATGAACGGCCGCACGAGCTCGTGCGTCTCGCCGTCGATCGTGACCTGGTTCTCCTGCATGCACTCGAGGAGCGCGGCCTGCGTCTTCGGCGAGGCGCGGTTGATCTCGTCGACGAGGAGCAGGTTCGCGAAGACCGGGCCGGGCTTGAACTCGAACTCGTTCGAGCGCTGGTTGAAGACGTTCACGCCGGTCACGTCCGAGGGGAGCAGGTCCGGTGTGAACTGAAGCCGCGAGAACGACGCCTCGAGCGAGCGGGCGAGCGCCTTCGCAAGCATCGTCTTCCCCACGCCGGGGAAGTCCTCGAGGATCAGGTGCCCCTCGCTGACGAGGCAGAGGACGCAGAGGCGAAGGGTCTCCGCCGGGGCATGGACGACCGAGGCGAGGTTGTCGACGATCCGCCGGATCGTGCCGGCGGCGGCCTCGACCTCGACCGGCTGCCGGTCAGCGACCGTCTCGTCCATCCCGCTCCCTGAGCAGCGCCTCCGCCTCGTCGAGGATCGCCGCGGCCACCCGCTCCTTAGGCGCCTTCGGGACTTGCCGCTCGCCGTCGGACGAGATGACCACGACCTCGTTCTCTACGGCGTCGAAGCCGATGTCGGTTCGCGCCACGTCGTTGTAGACGATGAGATCGGCGCCTTTGCGGTTCCGCTTCTCGCGCGCCCGCTCGAGGCCCTGCTCGCCCTCGTCGGCGGCGAACCCGACGAGGACGCCACCGTTCCGTCGGTGCGCGCCCAGCTCCCGGAGCACGTCGGTCGTGGGCTCGAGCCGCACCTCCCACGCCGCGTCGTCCTTCGGCCGCTTGCCCTCGCTCGTCTCCGCCGGACGGTAGTCGGCGACCGCGGCGGCCATGACGACGATGTCCGCGTCCCGCCGGGCCAGGGCCTCGCGCGCTACGTCGTCGGCCGTAGGCGCCTGGACGATCTCGACGCCTGCGGGCGGATCGACGGTGAGGTTCGCCGCGAGAAGCGTCACCTGCGCGCCGCGGCGGCGCGCCTCCTCCGCGAGCGCGACGCCCATCCGGCCGGACGAGCGGTTGCCGAGGAAGCGCACGAGGTCGAGCGGCTCCCGCGTCCCGCCGGCGGTCACGACGACGCGCCGCCCAGCGAGCGAGCCCGCGCCGAGGAGCTCCTCGCAGCGCGCCGCGATCGCCTCCGGCTCGGCCATCCGCCCCACGCCGGTCCCGCCCTCGGCGAGCTCTCCCTCCTCGGGGCCGATCAGCTCCACCCCGCGCTCTCGGAGGAGCGCGACGTTCGCCTGCGTCGCCGGGTGACTCCACATGCGGTGGCTCATCGCCGGCGCGACGAGGGTCGGCCCGCGATGCGCGAGCGCGGCCTCGGTGAGGACGGCGTCGGCGAGCCCGTGCGCGAGCTTGGCGAGCGTGTTCGCAGACAGCGGCGCGACGACGAGCACGTCGGCCCGCTCGAGGTGCGGGTACGGGTCGTCCGACGGTGAGCGGCGCGCGAGGGCGTAGAAGGTCTCGGCGCGGACGAAGCGTTCGGCGGCGGGCGTCACGAGCGGGATCACCTCGTGTCCGGCCCGGACGAGCAACCGGACGAGCTCGCACGCCTTGTAGGCGGCGATTCCCCCCGTCACGCCGAGCAACACCCGCGCCACGGCTCACATTCTGCCCGCTCGCAGGTCTCGGGGAACGGCGACGAGCTCGAGCGCCGGCCTAGTTCCGGTACTCGTACCGCAGCTTGCCCTCGGCGATCTCCTCGAGGCCCATGGTGAGGTAGTTCTTCGAGCGGGACTCGACGAGCGGCGGCGGGAAGTCGTCGAACGTGCCCTCGCCGAGCTGGTGGTGGTAGTTGTTGATCT
Organism: Gaiellaceae bacterium; assembly: GCA_035640455.1. GTDB lineage: Bacteria > Actinomycetota > Thermoleophilia > Gaiellales > Gaiellaceae > AC-50. The sequence continues at coordinate 1,820 of DASQWB010000155.1, forward strand.
GGCGGGCTCGCTTGGCGGCCACGATCACGAGCGCGTAGCGCGAGTCGAGGTGGTCGAGGAGCTCGTCGATGCGGGGGTGGATCACGGCCGGCTCATGGTAGCTGCCTTCCGAAGCTTCCGGCTGACGATCTCCTCGAGCTCGTCGGTGGCGCGGTTGAGGTCGTCGTTCACGATCACGTGGTCGAACTCGTGCTCGAGCGCGAGCTGCTGGCGCGCGACCGCGAGCCGCTCCTCGATCTCGCCTCCGCTCTCGGTCGCGCGCTCGCGCAGCCGGCGCTCTAGCTCGGCGAGCGTGGGCGCCTTGACGAAGACGGTGACGCTGCCGGGAACCTCGTCGCGGACGACGAGCGCGCCGTGCGTCTCGAGGTCGAGGAGCGGCACGCGGCCGGCCCGCCGGATCCTCTCGATCTCCGACCGGAGGGTGCCGTGCCGCGGCCCCCAGGAGTGCGTGACGTGCTCGAGGAAGGCGCCGGCCTGGACGAGCCGCTCGAACTCCTCCTCCGAGACGAAGTGGTACTCGCGCCCGTCCCGCTCCGTCGGGCGCCGCTCGCGCGTCGTCGCCGAGACGGCGAGCTCGAGCTCCGGCAGACGGCGCATCAACTCCCGCTCGAGCGTGCCCTTCCCGGCGCCGGAGGTGCCGGTGATCGCGATGACCGGCCCTACGTTCGCGGCCATATCGCCCTCACTTCGAGCGTGTCGACCGGTCATTTCAGACGGACGCGCAGGCGAAGCCTGCCCGTCCTGAAGGCGGCACCGCGAGCGGTGCCGCTAGCGGTTGAAGAGGCCAATCAGCTCCGCCCGCTGCCGCTCGGAGAGTCCCCCTACGGTCTTCGACTGGCTGATCCGGCACGTGTTGAGGAAGCGGCCCGCCTTGACCCGCCCGAACTTCGGCACGGCCATCAGCATGTCGAAGACCTTCGCCGTCGACACGTACTCGGGCGGGTCGCGCAGGATCTCCTCGATCCGCGCGCGACCGTCCTTCAGATCCTTCTTGAGCCTGGCCCGCCGGACACGGATGTCGTTCGCCCGCCTAAGCGCGTCCATGCGCTGGTCGAGCGACCGAACCGGCGCTTGCGCTTGCATCTTCGGCGAGGCCACGGCGCGGGATACTAGCACCTGCGTCACGAGGGTCAAGAGCCAAATTTGGCCCGAATTCCAGGGCTTTTTCTCCCTCAACCCTCGACCTCTCATCGAGGCTTCGGGCCTCGCCGTGGGCGATTCCGCGTGCCTCGGCCGGATTCGCGAAGCCGCGCGCCGCGGCCTCGGTCGCGAGCTCTCGCCGTATCCGAGCAGGCGCCTCGGGATCGGCGAAGAGGACGGTTCCGAGGGCGACGGCGGTCGCTCCGGCGGCGATCAGCTCGAGCGCGTCGCGACCGCTCGCGACGCCGCCCATGCCGGCGATCGGGAGCGACACGGCGCGGTAGCAAGCCCAGACGGCGGCGAGCGCGATCGGCCGGAGCGCCGGTCCCGAGAGGCCTCCGACCGCGGTCCCGAGGCGCGGCCTCAGCGTGCGCTCGTCGAGCGCGAGCCCGCGGATCGTGTTCACGAGCGAGAGGCCGTCGGCGCCTGCGGCCTCGACGGCGCGGGCCGTCTCGGCGACGTCCCACGCCGCCGGCGAGAGCTTCGCGTAGAGCGGCAGGTCGGTCGCGGCGCGGCACGCCGCGACGATCTCGGCCGCCGACTCCGGCGCCTCGTCGACGTTCGGGCACGAGAGGTTGAGCTCGATCGCGACGTCCTCGAGGAGCGCGCACGTCTCGGCGTACTCGGCCGCGGCGAAACCGCCCACCGAGACCCACAGCGGCACGCCGAGCTCCCGGAGTTGCGGCAGCGTCTCGGCGAGGAACCGCTCTCGCCCGGGATTCGCGAGCCCGATCGAATTGAGCATCCCGAGGTCGGTCTCGGCGATCCGGACCGGCGCGTTGCCGCCGCGCGGAAGCGGCGTGACGGTCTTCGTCACGAACGCGTCGAGCGACCGGGCGACGTCCGGCGCCGTCAGCGCGTCGAGGCAGCCGGAGGCGTTCAGGAGCACAGGGCGACTGTACTGCCCCGGCGGGACGGTCCCTTCATCTCCGTTGTGCACGAGTGCGCAAGGATGGTTCGGCGGTCGGTTACGGCGTGACGGTGAAGTTGGTCGCGCTCGTGGCAGTGCCGCCTGCGGTGGCGACCGAGACCCGACCCGTCGTCGCGCCGACGGGGACGGTGGCCGTGATCTGGCTCGACGTGTCGACGCTGAAGCTCGTCGCGGCGACGCCGTTGAACTTGACCGCGCTCACGCCGGTGAAGCCCGAGCCGGCGATCGTCACGCTCGTTCCGACCGGCCCGCTCGCGGGTGTGAACGAGGTCAGCTTCGGCAGCACCCTGAACGTGCCGCCGCTCTGTCCCGACCCGGACGGGGTGACCACCGTCAGCTTGCCGGTCACCGCGTCGGCCGGGATCGGCACGGTGATCTTCGTCGGCGTCACCGTCGTCGGAGTGGCCAGCACCCCGCCGAAGAGCACGCTGGTCGCGCCGCCGAAGGCGTAGCCCGACAGGGTCACCGTCGCGCCGACCGCCGCCGACGAGGGCGTGAACGACGTCACCCGCGGCAGCACGAACAAGGTCGAGGCGCTCGTCGCCGTCCCGCCCGCGGTCTTCACGGTGATCGTCCCGCTCGTCGCAGTCGAGGGCACGGTCAGCCGCAGCTGCGTCCTCGACAGCACCGAGAAGGCCGCGCCGACGCCGTTCACCTTCACCGAGCTCACGCCGCCGAAGCCCGTCCCGTCCACGACCACCGTGCTCCCCGGCGCCGCGCTCCCGGGCGAGAAGCCGCTGATCGTCGGCACCGCGAGGAAATTGGCCGCGCTCGTCGCCGTCCCGCCCGCCGTCGTCACCGTCAACCTCCCCGTCGTCGCGGTCGGCGGCACGACCGCTGTGATCTGGCTCGAGGAGTCGACGCCGAAGCTCGACGCGGCCACGCCGTTGAACTTGACCCCGCTCACGTCCGCGAAGCCCGACCCGGCGATCGTCACGCTCGCCCCCGCCGGCCCGCTCGGCGGCGCGAACGACGACAGCTTCGGCAGCACCTTGAACGTGCCCGCGCTCTGGCCCGAGCCGGACGGCGTCACCACGGTCAGCTTCCCCGTCGCGGCGTCGGTCGGCACGAGCACCGTGATCTTCGTCGCGGACAACGTCACCGGCGAGGCGAGGACGCCGTCGAAGAGGACGCTCGTCGCGCCGCCGAACGCGTTCCCGTACACGCTCACCGTCGCCCCGACCGCCGCCGACGACGGGCTGAAGCTCGTCACCCGCGGCAGCACGAACAGCGTGGCCGCGCTCGTCGCAACGCCTCCCGAGGTCGTCACGGAGATCACGCCCGTGGTCGCCGTCGAAGGGACGGTCAGCCGCAGCTGCGTCTTCGACAGCACCGAGAACGACGCGCCGACGCCGTTCACCTTCACCGAGCTCACGCCGCCGAAGCCCGTCCCGTCCACGACCACCGTGCTCCCTGCCGCCGCGCTCCCGGGCGAGAAGCCGGCGATCGTCGGCACCGCGAGGAAATTCGCCGCGCTCGTCGCCGTCCCGCCCGGCGTCGTCACCGACAGCCTTCCGGTCGTCGCCGCCGCCGGCACCGTCGTCGTGATCTGATGATCGGAGTCGACGCCGAAGCTCGCCACCGCGCCGTTGAACTTCACCGCGCTCACGTCGGTGAAGCCGGACCCGGCGATCGTCACGCTCGCCCCCGCCGCACCGCTCCCCGGCGAGAACGAGGTCAGCTTCGGCAGCACCTTGAAGGTCGCCAGGCTGAGCGCACTGCCGCCCGGATTCGTCACGCCGATCTTCCCGGTCTTCGCCGCCGCCGGCACCGTCGCCTTCACCTGTGAGGCCGACACGAGCGTCGGCGCCGCGGCCACCCCGCCGAACGTCACCGACGTCGCCGTGTCGAGATGGGTGCCGTTCACGGTTACGACCGTTCCCACCCCTCCGGACGAGGGGCTGAAGGTCGAGACGGTCGGCGCGGGAACCGTCACCGTGAAGTCCGAGGCGCTCGTCGCGACGCCGCCCGGCGTCGTGACGGCGATCGGGCCCGTCGTCGCGCCGGCCGGCACCGTCGCGGTCATCGCGGTCGGGGACGTGACCGAGAACGTCGTCGCGCTCGTTCCGTTGAACGTGACCGCGCTCGCGCCGGTCAGGCCGGTGCCGGTGATGGAGACGCTGGTGCCGACGGACCCGCTCGGCGGCGAAAAGCCGGTGATCGTGGGCGCGGGGACGATCACGTCGAAGCTCGCCGCGCTCGTCGCCGTGCCGCGCGGAGTCGTGACCGCGATCGGCCCGTCGGTGGCGCCGGCGGGAACCGTGGCGGTGACGTGCGTCGCCGAGTCGACGGTGAACGTCGCGCTCGTCCCGTGGAACTTGACCGCAGTGGCGCCGTTCAGGTTCGTCCCGGTGATCGCGACGCTCGTCCCGACCGCACCGCTCGCCGGATCGAAGCCGTCGATCGTCGGCGGCGGTCCGCAGGACGGGAACTTGAACGAGCCGATCCGCGTGTGCCAGTCGTAGCCGCTCGTCGCCGGGTAGTACTCGTTCGCGTACCAGAACGTGCAGTCGTCGGTCGGGTCGACGTCCAAGCTGCTGTAGTCGCCCCAGCGGTTGAAGCCGTCCGTCTGGACGCCGCCGCCGCCGCGCAGCGTCGCCTCTCCCTGTGTCAGCTGGCCGAGCGGATCGCCGGCGAGCCGGCCGGCGTAGCGGATCCCCGGATACGTCGTGCTGCTCGAGACGGAGTAGCCGACCGCCAGGTCGCCGCTCTGGTCCATGGCGGCGCTCCCCATCCACCGGGTCCTTCCGTCGGCCGGCGCGTAGGTGCTCTGCTGGAAGATGCTCCACGAGCCGGTCGTTCGGCGCAGCTCGTACCAGCGGATGCCGCCTCGGTCGCTGCCGACGTTGACGGTGTGCGTCACGACCATCGATTCGTGGTCCGCGAAGTGACGGTAGGCCAGGCGGTACATCAGCCGATCGGAGATCACGTCGAGCCCCTCGCCTGGCGACGGCTGCTGGACGCACCCGGAATCGCCGAAGCACATGTTGGAGTCGAACGACGCGGTGGCGACGGTGCCGCCGCTCGTGAAGGCCGAGCTCGCGGGCGTCGACCAGTCGACGTGGAAGTTCCAGATCTCGAGCTGGTCGACCGGCGAGTTGTCGTCGAACTGCACGAAGCGGTCCGGCGCGCCGGCCGGGGGCGGCGTCGATCCGTCCAGATCGGACGGGAGCAGCGAGTGGTAGTTCGTGTCGAGGTCGACGTAGACGAGCGACGCATCGTTTCCGGCAAGCATCGCGGTACGGTCGAACGCGATTGCGGCAGCGCCGACGAAGCAGAGGCCGCACGAGTCGTCGAACTGGTTGACGGACATGTAGTAGGCGTCCGGCCACACTGCGAGCTTCGGGTAGTCGTCGAGCTTCGTGTCGCTGATCAGGAACGCGTAGCGGTAGTAGCTGCCGGTGGGATCGCCGCTCGTCGAGACCGCGACGCACTCGTAGTACGGCCCGACTGGATTGAAAAAGAAGTCGAGGTCGAACGCGAACTGCGTGATCAGCCACCGGTTGGCGAGCTGGTCGTACTGCACGACCGGGTCGCCGTCGTTCATCGTCTGGCAGAGCCCGCCGAAGCCGCTCCAGAGCGTGTTGATGTCGGCGGGGCCGTAGAGCGTCGTGCCCGACTTGTTGTAGACCGCGAACGCCGCGTTGACGGTCTCGACGTAGTTGCTCGGGCCGACGTCGCCGTTCGTGTCCGGAGGGACGTAGCCGTCGACGTTGCCGAGCCCCTCGAAGCTCACGGTCGGCGCAGGCATCGACGCGGCGGGCTCGGTCGTCTGCACGACCGGGTCCTCGCCGAGCACGGTCACCGGCTGGGCCGGAAGAGGGTTCTCCCGCTCGTGCTGGCGCTTCGTGCTCGGGAAGACCGGCGGGATCTCCCGCAGCGGCCGGGACTTGTCGTGCTTCGTCGCCCTGACCGTGCGGATGTGCGGAGGATGAGGCGCGAGCCGCACCGCCTGCGGCCGGTCGCTCTCGCCGCTCTCGGCCGAGGCCAGGCCTGGAAGCACTGCGCCGGCGACGGCCAGCGACAACGTTCCTGCGACGATCCAGTACCGCACGAGCGACCCCTTCTCACGATGCCTTACCCCCTGGGCAGTGTCCGAAGGTAACAGGTGCGGCGGCTGCCGCCACCTACCCTTTTGGGGAGTTTTCTCAGGCGGCGGTCAGCACCGGGCCCTCGACGCAGAGCCGCTGCAGCTCGCCGCCGATCTCGACGGCGCAGCCGTAGCAGGCCCCGAAGCCGCAGGCCATCGGCGCTTCCCACGCGAGCTGCGCGCCGGGGACGAGCCGCCGGATCGCCTCGAGCATCGGCTCCGGGCCGCAGGCGAGGACGTCGCGGTCGCGGGGCATCACCTCGGTCACGAGCGTCGGCTCGACGACGACCTCGGCGTGCGGGAGCAGCTCCGCCGCCTCGGCGTGGCGCGGGGAGCGGAAGCCGAGAATCGCCGGCGGCTCGCCGAGCGCCTGTGACAGGTACGGGAGGGGCGCGATCCCGATCCCGCCGCCGACGAGGAGCGGCCGCTCGACGCCGAGGCGGAAGCCGTTCCCGAGCGGGCCGAGGACGGTGAGCGCATCCCTGTGCACTAGTGCACAAAGCGCCCGCGTGCCGGGGCCGATCGGGTCGATCAGGAACGCGAGCTCGCCGCGCGGCGCGAGGCAGACGCTCATCGGCCGCGGCAGGAGCCGGCCCGGTGCCTCGAGCATGAAGAACTGGCCCGGCCGGCCCGAGTCGAGGCCGCCACGCCGAAGGCGGAGCAGCGTGTAGGGCCCGACCGCCTCGGTCGCGAGGACGCTAAGCCGTGCGCGTCTCGCCGTCGCCAATTCGTTCCTGAAGCGAGAGCGCGGCCTCGGCGCGTGCGTTCGCGATCGCGTGCACGGCCGCGGCGGCGCCGGCGAGCGTCGTGATGCACGGCACCCGCGCGACGAGCGCCGCCTCGCGGATGAGGTAGCCGTCGGCGCGGGCATGCGAGCCGTCGGGCGTGTTCACGACGAGGTCGCAGCGGCGGCGGCGGACGAGGTCGACGACCGCGGCGCCCTTCTCCACCGCCTCGACCCGGAGCCCGGCCGCGGCGAGGGTGCGCGCCGTGCCGTTCGTCGCGACGAGCTCGAAGCCGAGGCCCGCGAGCGCGGCGGCCACGGGCACGAGCGCGGGCTTGTCAATGTCGCGCACGGAGAGGAACGCGGTCCCCAGGCTCGGCAGCGGCCGCCCCGCCGCGCGCTCGGCCTTCGCGAACGCGGTCGGGAGGTCGGCCGCGCTCGCCATCACCTCGCCCGTCGAGCGCATCTCCGGGCCGAGCACCGGGTCGCTGCCGGGGAAGCGGGCGAACGGAAGCACCGCGGCCTTGACGCTCACCTGCTTCGGCGCCGAACGCGCTGCAAGGTCGAGCGCCGCCAGGTCCGTCCCCGCCATGAGCCGGCAGGCCGCATCGACGAGGTTCACGCCGATCGCCTTGCTCGCGAAGGGCACCGTGCGGGAGGCGCGCGGGTTCGCCTCGAGCACGAAGACCTCGCCGTCGGCGACCGCGAGCTGGACGTTGAGGAGGCCGACGACGCCGAGCGCGGGTCCGAGCCGCCGGACGACCGCGTCGATCTCGGCGGCGACGGCCGGCGTCAGCGAGGGCGGCGGCAGGACGCAGGCCGAGTCGCCGGAGTGGACGCCTGCCTCCTCGACGTGCTGCATCGTCGCCGCCACGTGCACGCTGTCGCCGTCGCAGAGGGCGTCGACGTCGATCTCGACCGCGTCCTCGACGAAGCGGTCGACGAGGACGGGGCCGTGCACCTGCCGCTCGAGCGCCTCGCGCACGTCGGCCGGCCCGTAGCAGATCCGCATCGCGCGCCCGCCGAGCACGTACGAGGGCCGGACGAGCACCGGGTAGCCGATCCGCTCCGCGGCCGCGACCGCCTGCTCCCACGTCGAGACGATCTCCCATGCGGGGCAGCGGATGCCGAGCCGGTCGAGGAGACCGGCGAACCGCTCCCGGTCCTCCGCGAGGTCGATCGCGTCGAAGGGGGTGCCCATGATCCGGAAGCCCGCCGACTCGAGGGCGCGCGCGAGTCGCAACGGGGTCTGGCCCCCGAACTGGATCACGACCCCCTCCGGCCGCTCGCGCTCGCAGACGGCTAGCACCTCCTCGACGCGGAGCGGCTCGAAGTAGAGCCGGTCGGAGGTGTCGTAGTCGGTCGAGACGGTCTCCGGGTTGCAGTTCACCATCACCGCCTCGTAGCCGAGGGCGCGGAAGCTGCGCGCGGCGTGGACGCAGCAGTAGTCGAACTCGATTCCCTGGCCGATCCGGTTCGGGCCGGAGCCGAGGATGACGACCCGCGGCGTCCCGCCGGCGGGCACCGCTTCGTCCTGCTCACCGCACGTCGAGTAGAGGTAGTTCGACCGAGCCGCGACCTCGCCGGCGCAGGAGTCGACGCGGCGGAAGGCCGGCCGCACGCCCCACGCGCGCCGGCTCGCCCGCGCCTCCTCCTCCGTCACCCCGCACGCCTCGGCCACGTCCAGGTCCGACAGGCCGAGCCGCTTCAGCCGGATCCAGTCGTCGGCGACGAGGTCGTCGAGCGAGCCGAGGTCGAGGAGCGCCTCCTGGATGCGCAGGACCTCGTCCTCGAAGAACGGGTGCAGGCCCTCGGGGAGGTCGGCGAGCGTCGCCCACGGCGTGCGGGCGCCGGCGTCGAGCTCGCGCGAGCGGAGCGCCTTGAGGAAGGCCTCGGTGAACGTGCGCCCGATGCCCATCGCCTCGCCGACCGACTTCATCTGCGTGCCGAGGCGGCGCTCCGCTCCCGGGAACTTCTCGAACGCGAAGCGCGGGAACTTCACGACGACGTAGTCGAGGCTCGGCTCGAAGCTCGCCGGCGTCGTGCCGGTGAGGTCGTTCGGGATCTCGTCGAGCGTGTAGCCGACGGCGAGCTTGGCCGCCACCTTCGCGATCGGGTAGCCGGTCGCCTTCGAGGCGAGTGCCGAGGAGCGCGAGACCCGCGGGTTCATCTCGATTACGCGCAGCTCGCCGGTCTCGCGCTCGCGCGCGAACTGGATGTTCGAGCCGCCCGTGTCGACGCCGATCGCGCGGATCACCGTCGCGGCTGCGTCCCGGAGCTCCTGGTAGGCCTGGTCGGAGAGCGTCATCTGCGGCGCGACCGTCACCGAGTCGCCGGTGTGCACGCCCATCGGGTCGAGGTTCTCGATCGAGCACACGACGACGACGTTGTCCTTCGCGTCGCGGACGACCTCGAGCTCGAACTCGTCCCACCCGAGAAGCGACTCCTCGACCAGCACCTGCCCCACCGGGCTCTCTCGGAGGGCCAGGTCGAGGAGCCGCTGGAACTCGCCCGGCGAGCGAGCCGTGCCGCCGCCGTGGCCACCCAACGTGAACGCGGGCCGGAGGATCACGGGGAAGCGCAGGCCCGACGGCAGCGGGTCGTCGCGGCGCACGATCCGCGAGGCCGGCACCTGGAGCCCCGCGGCGCGCATCGTCTCGCGGAAGCGTTCGCGGTCCTCGGCGCGGCGGATCGCGTCGAGCCGGGCGCCGACGAGCTCGATGCCGAGGCTCTCGAGGACGCCGGTCTGCGCGAGTTCGAGGGCGAGGTTGAGCGCCGTCTGGCCCCCCATCGTCGCGAGCAGCGCGTCGGGCCGCTCCCGCGCGAGCACGTGCGCCACGCCCTCGAGGTCGAGCGGCTCGAGGTACGTCGCGTCGGCGAAGCCCGGGTCGGTCATGATCGTCGCCGGGTTGGAGTTGACGACGATCGTGCGGAAGCCGTCCTCGCGCAGCACCTTGAGCGCCTGACAGCCCGCGTAGTCGAACTCGCAGGCCTGGCCGACGACGATCGGCCCCGAGCCGATCAGGCAGATCGAGCGGAGGTCGCTACGCCGCGGCACGCGCCACCTCGTCGACCCAGCCTTCGAGGAGCGGCCACGCGTCGTGCGGTCCCGGCCCCGCCTCGGGGTGGAACTGCGCCGAGCGGGCGCGAAGCTCGGGGAAGTCGAACCCTTCGACGGTCTGGTCGTAGAGCGACACGTGCGTCGCCTCGGCGTCGTCGGACGGCGCAACCGCGAAGCCGTGGTTCTGGCTCGTCACGAGGACGCGGCCCGTCGCGCGCTCGAGCACCGGATGGTTGGCGCCGCGGTGGCCGAAAGGGAGCTTGAAGGTCTCGTGGCCGGTCGCCAGGCCGAGCAGCTGGTGGCCGAGGCAGATGCCGAGCACCGGCACCCGGCCGAGCAGGTCGCGGAGCACGGCGACCTCGCCGTGCAGCGGCTCCGGATCACCGGGGCCGTTCGAGAGGACGATGCCGTCGTGGCCGGCGAGCGTGTCGGCGTCGACGTCGTGCGGGTAGACCGTGACGGCAGCGCCCGCTCCCGCGAGCCGGCGGAGGATCGAGCGCTTGCACCCGTAGTCGACGACGGCCACGTCCACGCGGCCGACGTCCGAGTAGACGTAGGGCTCGGGCGTCGACACCGCGGCGGCGAGTGCTCGCCCCTTCATCGGCGGCCGCTCGTTCACCGCGCGCACCGCCTCCTCGACCGAGCCGCCGCCCGCGACGACGACGCCGCGCATCGCCCCCTCCTCGCGGAGGTGGAGGACGAGCGAGCGCGTGTCGACCCCCGTGAGCGCCGGGACGCCCCGCTCCTGGAGCCAGTCCGTCCAGGCGGGCCCGCGCGCCTCGCGCATCACCGCCGCGCGCACGTGGATTCGGCTCGACTCCGACCGGCCCTTGGCGACGCCGTAGTTGCCGACCATCGGCGCGGTGAAGCAGAGGAGCTGCTCGGCGTAGCTCGGGTCGGTGACGAGCTCCTGGTAGCCCGTCATCGACGTCGCGAACACGGCCTCGCCGAACGCGAAGCCCGGCGCGCCGACGGACTCGCCGCGGAAGACCGTGCCGTCCTCGAGCGCGAGGAAGCCGGTCATCGTCTCGCCTCCTCCTTCGTCATCCAAGTGCCGTGCTCGAGGTAGTGCCGTGCCCGGATCGCGTGCGGGCGGGCGGGCTCGTCGTCCCGCTCCTCGGCCCAGCGGAGCATCTCCTCCGCCGCGCGTCGCGTCTCGGCCTGCGTCACCGGCTCGAGCAGCTCGCGCCACGGCCGCCCGCGCAGCGGCTGCGAGCGCTCCTGCGCGATCGCCGCGTCGAGCACGAACCAGAACACGGGCTCCCCGTCGCCGTCGGGGTAGTTCAGCTCGTACGCCGGCGGCCTCGCGCCGGCGGCATAGACGACGAGCTCGAGCCTCCGCACCGGCGGAGCCAGCTCGTCCTGGGCGCGCCTGACACCCGCCCGCTCGTCGGCGTCGAGCGGTCGCTCGACCACGACGACGACGTCGAGATCGCTCGCAGCGGGATCGAAGCCGCCGAGCAGGCCCGAGCCGAGCACGTACGCGCCGGCCACGGGAACGACGGCGTCGACCGCGTCGACGACCTCGGCCACATATGTCTCGATGCGCGCCACGACGGCGGTCACGCCTCGAACACGACCCTTCCGGCGGCGACGGTCATCCGGACTCGGCCGCGCAGCGTCTTCCCGAGGAGCCACGAATTGGCCGAGAGCGATCGGAAGCTCTCTTCGCGGACGCGCCAGGTCGCGCTCGGGTCGAGGAGGACGAGGTTGGCCGGCGCGCCGACCGCGACCCGCGGCGGCTCGAGCCCGTACACGCGCGAGGGCCCCGCCGACATGCGTTCGACGAGCGTCGCGAGCGGGAGCAGGCCCGGCTCGACGAGGTGCGTGTTGAGGGCGGCGAAGGCTGTCTCGAGGCCCGTCACGCCGAACGGAGCCGCCTCGAACGGCGCCTCCTTCTCGTGCCGGGCGTGCGGCGCATGATCCGACGCTACCGAGGAGATGTTGCCGTTGCGTAAGGCGGCGAGGAGGGCAGCGCGGTCCTCCTCCGCACGCAGCGGTGGGTTCATCTTCACGTTCGGGTCGAGCGAGCGGACGGCCTCGTCGGTGAGGCATAGGTGGTGCGGCGTCACCTCGGCCGTGGCCGCGACGCCCGCCGCCTGCGCCGCCTCGAGCGCCGCGGCCGACTCGCGCGCCGAGAGGTGGAGCAGGTGGACGGGCTGGCCCTCGTAGGCGGCGAGCGCGAGGTCGCGCTCCACCATCAGGCTCTCCGCGACCGACGGATAGCCGGCGAAGCCGAGCTCGGCCGAGACCGCGCCCTCGTGCATGTGCCCGCCGCGGGACAGCGTCGGCTCCTCACAGTGGAGCGCGAGCCGCCGCCCCGCGACCTGCGCGTACTGGAGCGCGCGGCGCATCAGACCCGCCGAGGCGACCGGTACTCCGTCGTCGCTGAACCCGGCTGCGCCCGCGTCGGCGAGCTCCGCCATCTCCGTCAGCTCCGCGCCGCGCTGGCCCTTCGAGATCGCCGCGAGGAAGCCGACGGGGATGTCGGCCTCCGCCCGCGCCCGCTCGACGAGCGCGCCCAGCACCGCCGCCGAGTCGACGACCGGCTCGGTGTTCGGCATTGCGAGGATGGCGCAAAAGCCGCCGGCCGCCGCGGCGCGAGTGCCGGAGGCGATCGTCTCCTCGTCCTCGCGCCCCGGCGTGCGCAGATGGACATGGGGGTCGACGAAGGCCGGTGCGAGGACGAGCCCGGTTCCGTCGACGATCCGGTGTGCATTGCCGTCGACCTTCGTCCCGATCTCGGTCACGAGGCCCGCGTCGGTGCGCACGTCGAGGATCGCGTCGATTCCCTCCGTGGGATCGACGACGCGCGCCCCGCGGATCACGAGGTCGTCGGCGCGGCCGCTCTTCGCGACGAGCATCACGCAACCTCCACGGCCGCGGCCTCCTGCACCCCGACGGGCCCACCGGTCAGCAGGTCGTAGAGCACCGCCATCCGGACGACGAGGCCGGCGCGCACCTGCGTCTCGACGAGCGCGTCGGCGGCGTCGGCGACCCGGCCGTCGATCTCGACGCCCCGGTTCATCGGCCCGGGGTGCATCACCTTCTGCCCCGGCCGCAGCCGCTCCGGGGTCACGCCCCAACGGGCCGTGTACTCGCGCAAGCTCGGGACGTAGTTCGCGCCCTCCTCCATCCGCTCGCGCTGCATGCGGAGGACGTAGACGACGTCGGCGGCGCCGATCGCGGCGATGTCGGTGGAGGCCTCGCAGCCGAGCGCCTCGATCCCCCGCGGCAGGAGCGCCGGCGGCCCGACGAGCGTCACGCGCGCGCCCATCAGCACGAGCGCCTGGACGTTCGAGCGCGCGACCCGCGAGTGCAGGACGTCGCCGACGATCGCGACGTGGAGGCCGTCGATCCGCTGGAACTCCTCCTGGATCGTGTACAGGTCGAGGAGCGCCTGCGTCGGGTGCTGGTGCTTGCCGTCGCCGGCGTTCACGACGTGCGCGGCGGTGTGCCGGGCGACGAGGTGCGGCGCGCCGATCTGCGGGTGGCGGATGACGATGACGTCCGGGTCGTACGCCCCGATCGTTAGGGCCGTGTCCTTCAGCGACTCGCCCTTGTCGACGGAGGAGCCGGCGGCCTTGACCGACATCGTGTCCGCCGAAAGGCGCTTCGCCGCGAGCTCGAAGCTCGACGACGTGCGCGTCGACGACTCGTAGAAGAGATTGACGACGGTGCGGCCGCGCAGCGTCGGGAGCTTCTTCATCTCCCGCTCGAGGCTGCGCTCGAAGCTGCGCGCGGTCGCGAGCAGCCGCTCGACGTCGTCGCGCGAGAGGTCGCGGATCGAGATCAGGTGCCGCCTCGCAGAGGTCGCAGGCGGCGGCAGGTCCTCGCGCATCAGGCGCAGCTCAGCCATCGCTCTCCTCCTCGGCGGTCGAGATCAGCAGGACGCGGTCGACCTCGTCCACCTCAAGGAGCTGCACCTGGATGCGCTCCTCGCGCGAGGTCGGGAGGTTCTTGCCGACGTAGTCAGGGCGGATCGGCAGCTCGCGGTGGCCGCGGTCGACGAGGACGGCGAGCTGGACGCGGGCGGGCCGGCCGTAGTCGAAGAGCGCGTCGATCGCGGCGCGGATCGTGCGGCCGGTGTAGAGGACGTCGTCGACGAGGACGACCGTCCGTCCCTCGAGCGGGAAGTCGAGCTGCGTCGCGCGGACGACCGGCTGCGCGTGGAGCGGCGCCTCGCCGCCGCGCACCTGGACGTCGTCGCGGTAGAAGGTGATGTCGACGGTGCCGAGGGCGGGTGCGACGCCGGCGCGCTCCTCGACCAGCCGCCGGAGTCGCTGCGCGAGCGGCACGCCGCGGGTGTGGATGCCGACGAGCGCGACGTCGTCGAGGTCGGCGTTCCGCTCGATGATCTCGTGCGCGATCCGGGAGAGCGTGCGGTCGAGCGCGATCTCGTCGAGCAGGATCTTCCCGGCCGTGCGGGCAGGCAGTGCCATTCGCCTCCTTTCCGGCCTCGCTGGACCGGGTTAAAGGGGTGCGGGTCGCGCGGGAGCCTAACGCCCCGCCCGGACGGCGCCAAAGATCGCGGCCCCAGTGCGGCGCGTCGAGATCGCGCGCCCGAGCCGCGTGTATGACAGATTGGCCTCGTGGCCGAGCCGCGCCCCTTCCGGCCGCGCGATGTCCTGCGGCAGGTGCAGATGCAGGAGCTCGCGGTCGCGCCCGATGGCGAGTCGGTCGTCTACGCGCGCCGGAGCGTCGAGGACGGCGAGTACCGCAAACGCCTCTGGCGCCTCCCCTGGCGCGGCGGCCGGCCGGAGCAGCTGACGCGCGGCGAGCTCGACGCGGAGCCGCGGTTCTCTCCCGACGGGAAGACGCTCCTCTTCCTCTCGCGGCGCTCCGGCAAGACGCGGCCGTGGCTCCTGCCGCTCGCCGGCGGCGAGCCGACCGAGGTCGCCGCGCCCGCGGGCGACGTCGCGCGCGCCGAGTGGTCTCCGGACGGCAGACGCATTCTCCTGCTCGCGCCGAGCGGCGAGCCGCGCTTCGTCGTCGGCGACCGCGAGAAGCCGCTCGCGCGCCGGATCGAAGACCTGACCTGGCGCCTCGACGGACTCGGGATCCGCGAGGAGTTTCTGTCGCTCTGGGTCGTGTCCGTGCGAGGCGGCAAGCCGAAGCGGCTGACCGAGCCGACGTACGAGATCTTCGACGCAGCCTGGTCGCCGGACGGCGAGCGGATCGCGTTCGTCGCCGACCCGCGGCCCGAGGCGAGCGTCAGGGAGGACCCGCAGGCGTGGGAGATCCACGTCGCCGGCGGCAGCCCGAAGAGACTCGCCGAGCTCCCGGGCGAGGTCGCCTCGGCGGTGTGGTCGGGGGCCGGCACGCTCGGCCTGATCGGCATCTCGGAACCCTCCGACGCCATCGCCGGCTGGGCTCACTACCACCTCTACGTCGTCGAGCGCGAGGGTCTCCGGCGGCTCGCCAGAGACCTCGACCGCTCGATCGCCTTCCTCACGACCGGCGACCTGCACGACTCGGCGGCGCGCCAGCCGCGCGTGCTGTGGCTCGACGACGAGCGGATCGTCGCGCCCGTCTGCGACGGCGGCCGCGGCCACCTCTACTGCTTCGGGCTCGACGGGTCGGTGGAGCGGCTCGTCGGCGGCGACGTCGTCTGCTCGACCCTCGCGGTCGGCGACGGGCGGATCGCCACCGTCGCGACCGATCGCGGCCGGCCCGGCGAGGTCTGCGCGGTCGAGAACGGCCGCCTGCGCCAGCTCACGGGCGACGGGAGCCGCTGGCTCGGCCGCCGGCGGCGAGATCCCGAGCGCTTCGCGGTCCCCCACCCGGACGGGCACGAGATCGAGGCCTGGCACGTCCCGGCACGCGGAGGCGAGCGGCGGCGGCTCGTCCTCCACGTCCACGGCGGCCCGCACGTCGCCCACGGCCCCGCGCCGTGGCTCGAGATGCTCGTGCTCGCCGACGCCGGCATCTCCGTCGTCTACGCCAACCCGCGCGGGTCCACGGGTTACGGCGTCGACTTCGCCCGTGCGATCTCCGGCAATTGGGGCGACCGCGACGCCGACGACCTCGTGCGCGTCGTCGACCACGCGGTCGCTGAGGGGCTCGGCGACGAGCGGCACCTCGGCGTCCTCGGCCTCTCCTACGGCGGCTACATGGTGAACTGGCTGATGGGCCGCCATCCCGGCCGCTTCGCCGCCGGCGTCAGCGAGAACCCCGTCACCGACCTCGCGAGCTTCGTCGGGTCGAGTGACTTCGGCGCCTGGATCGGCCCCATGGCCGCGGGGACGCCCAGCCTCGCCTACGGGCACGCCCGGCTCGCCGACCGCTCGCCAGCGACGCTGATCGAGCGGAGCGAGGCGCCGCTCCTCCTGCTCCAGGCCGAGCAGGACCTGCGTTGCCCGCCGGACCAGTCCGAGATCGTCTTCACGGCGCTGCGCAAGCTCGGCCGGCCCGTCGAGATGGTGCGCTACCCGGACGAGTCGCACCTGCTCGTCTTCGTCGGCCGCCCGGACCGCCGCGTCGATCGCATCGAGCGGATCGTCGACTGGTTCGAGCGGCACCTGTGACGGCACCGGGTACGCGCCTCCACAGCGGTGACTGTCACGTGACAGTCACCGCTGGCCGGAGCCGACAGGTCCCGCCGGGCGGAGTGCGAGACCACCGATCGACGAGTCGTCGGTGGTTCGAGCGGCACCTGTAGCCTCTCGCCATCGATCCGGTCCTCCTCCAGAAGCTCGCCGACCTCGCCGTCGTCACCGGCGCAAACGTGCAGCCGGGGCAGATCGTCGGCGTCACGTGCGACGTCGCGTCGGTGCCGTTCGTGCGGGCGATCGCGCGCAGCGCCTACGAGCGCGGCGCCCTCTACGTCGATCCGTACTACTTCGACGGCGTCGTGAAGCGGACGCGGCTCGAGGAGGCCGATCCGGAGACGCTCGACTTCGTCCCGCCGTGGATCGGCGGGCGCTACCTCGGCCTCGGCGAGCGGCGCGCGGCCCGGATCAGCATCCAGCCGAACCCGGAGCCGAGCGTCCTCGACGGCGTCGATCCGGCGCTCGCGGGACGCGACGGCCTCCCATACGTGCCAGAGATCCTGACCATCATCGACGACCGCTCGACGAACTGGACCGTCGTCCCGTACCCGACGCAGGGCTGGGCCGAGGCGGCTCATCCGGAGCTCGAGCCGGCGGAAGCGGTGGCCCGTCTCGAAGGCGACCTCACGCACGTCTGCCGGCTCGACGAGTCCGATCCGAATGCGGCCTGGCAGCGGCGCGCGGACGAGCTCGAGGCGGCAAGCGAGCGGCTGAACGAGCGCCGCTTCGACGCTATGCACTTCGAGGGGCCGGGAACCGACCTGACGATCGGCCTCCTCCCCACCTCGCAGTGGTCCGGCGCCCGGACGACGACCGCGGATGGGATCAGCCACTTCGCGAACGTCCCCACCGAGGAGGTGTGGAGCGCGCCCGACCCGGAGCGCGTGGACGGTGTCGTGCAGTCGACGAAGCCGCTCGACGTCGAAGGCGCGCTCGTCCGCGGGCTCGTCGTGCGCTTCGAGGGCGGGCGCGCCGTCGCGATCGACGCCGACCAGAACGCGGACGCACTGCGCGGCCGCGCCGCCGTCGACGAGGGCGCTGCCCGGCTCGGCGAGATCGCACTCGTCGACCGCGAGGGCCGGATCGGCAAGCTCGACACCGTCTTCTCGAACACGCTTCTCGACGAGAACGCCGCCAGCCACATCGCGCTCGGCAACGCCTACGCCTCCTCGGTCGGCGACGAGGACCGCGACCGCATCAACCGCAGCGAGATCCACATCGACTTCATGATCGGCGGCGACGACGTGGCGGTGACCGGGATTACCCGCGAGGGCGACCGCGTGCCGGTGCTGCGCGAGGGCCGCTGGCAGATCTGAGGCCCGGGCCCTCAGCGGCGACGACGACAAGCCACTCGAGGCCATACTCGACCTCGTCGGGGAGCTCGTCCTCGGCCCGCGCGAGACCGGCCTCGATCTCGTCCTCCGGCAGGAGGTCGAAGGTCGAGATGTGCCGGCCGCGGATCCGCTCGAGCGCCGTCTCGCGGTCGATCCGCTTGCGCTGCGAGTGCCGCAGCGTCCGAACCTCCGTAAATCCCGCCGCGCGCAGCTCGTCGGCGAGGATCTCCGCCGGGACGAATCGCGCGAGGTCGACCTCGAGCAGCGACGGGAAGTAGCGGTTCAGCCAGTACGCATGCAGGTGCGCGGGGTCGAAGGTGGCGAAGACGAGCCGCCCGTCGGGCCGGAGCACGCGGCGCACCTCGGCGAACGCGCGCGGGCGGTCGAGGACATGCACGACGAGCCTCATGGCGGACCGCTCGAACCAGCCGTCCTTGAAGGGCAGGCGCGCGGCGTCGGCCTGCTTGAACCGGACACCCCGCGGCGACCGCGCCCGCGCGACCGCCAGCATCTCGGGCGAGGGGTCGACCGCCCACACCTTCGCGTAGGCGCGGTCGGCGAGCGCGGCGGCGAAGCGGCCGGTCCCGCAGCCGACGTCGAGGACGCGCCGCCCGCGCAGGTCGCCCTCGCGGACGAGCAGCTCGAAGAGCTCCCACCAACCCTCGTCGACCGGCCGCAGCTCGTCGTAGCGTGCGGCCCGCTTGCCGTAGTCGGGCCGAGGCACCGCTTGCGGTGCCGCCCTCAGGACGTACGGGCTTTGCCCGTACGTCCGTCTGAAACGACCGGTCGACCCGTCTTAGGCCTCGTCTCTCGGCCTAGGCGTCGGAGACGATGTCGTCGGGCTCGGTCATCGCCTCGATGGCGTCCTGCGCCGCCTCGAGCGACGACTCAGGGACGAGCACCGTCAGCGGGTCGTCGAGCGCGCTCTTGAGCTCCGACTCGATCCCGGCCGAGCGCAGGATCTCCTGCAGTTCCTCGGCCTCCGTCACGTCGCCGGCGACCGCCACCTGGACCATCCTCGCCATCGCGGCCGGATATTACGGATCGGTCTCGCGTCCGGCCACCACGCCTTCCTTGACCAGCCGCGGCGACCCCCGCTCGGGGAACGGCACCTCCACGACGTCGAAGTCGCGGGGCACGATCGTGGCCGGGAAGATCTCACGCGCCTCGCGCGCCACCTCGGGCCCGAAGTAGCGATTCGAGAGGTGCGTGAGCGCGAGCAGCCCGACCTCGGCGGCGCGGGCGATCTCCGCCGCGCCGGCGGCGGTCGAGTGCATCGTCTCGGCCGCCCGGTCGCGCTCCTCCTCGCAGAAGGTCGCCTCGTGGACGAGCACCTCCGCGCCGCGGGCTACGTCGACGATCTCGCGCGCGGGGGCGGTGTCACCAGTGATGACGACCGTCCGCCCCGGCCGCGGCGGGCCGAGGACGCTGTCGGGCGTGATCGTGCGACCGTCCGGGAGCGTCACGGGATCGCCGTGCTGGAGCGCGCCCCGCTCCGGGCCCTCCGGCACGCCGAGCGCGTCGGCCGCCTCGACGTCGAAGCGGCCGGGCCGCCGCTCCTCGACCAGCTTGTAGCCAATTGCGGAGACGCCGTGCGCGACGGGGAAGGTGAGGAGCCGGTAGTCGCCCCGCTCGAGGAGGTCGCCGGGCCGCAGCTCGACGAGCTCGTACCGGTAGGTCAGGCGGCCGAAGATGCGCCGCAGCGAGACGAAGAGCTCGCGTAGGCCGAGCGGGCCGTAGATCGTGATCGGCAGCGTCCGGCCGCGGAGGGCGAACGTCTTCAGCATCCCTGGCAGCCCGAGGTAGTGGTCGGCGTGGTAGTGCGTGAGGAAGACCTCGGGCAGCTCGACGAGGCCGACTGTCGAGCGCAGGAGCTGCCGCTGCGTCCCCTCGGCGCAATCGAAGAGCAGCCGCTCGCCGCCGCGGCGGAGGAGGAGCGCGGTGGGAGCGCGCTGCGCCGTCGGCATCGAGCCCGAGGTCCCGAGGAAGACGAGGTCCAGGTCCACGCGGGCGATTCTAGGAGGGGCTCGCGGGTCCGCCCGTCGCGCTCAAGCAACGCCTGGGCGCTGCCGATACCGCGCGGGAGGACTCTCCTTGCACAAGCGGGCGGCCACGCATTCTCTGCAAGGGCGGGCGCTGGAGCGCTCTCTCACCCTGCTCCGCGTCTTCCTCGTCGCGAGCGCCGCGATCCTGCTCGTCGGCGGCCTCGTGCTCGGCGCCGAGCTGTCGAGCGCGCTCCGCGCGCAGGCGCTCGACGACACGAAGGCGAGCCTGCTCACGTACGTCGACGGCGTCGTCGGCCCGAGCGTCGTCCGGAACGGCCGGATCCAGGTGGCGCCGCGCGAGTCGGCGCGGCTCCTGTCGCAGCTCCACCGGCAACCCGACCTCGTCACGATCAAGGTCTGGCGCGCCGACGGCGTGCTCGCCTGGACGAGCCGCGGCAAGCGCCGCATCGGCCGCCGCTTCGAGCTCGAGGGCGACCTGGGCGAGACCGTCCGGACCGGCCGTGCCCACGGCTCGATCGACCATCTCTCGAGCGACGAGGACGCCGTCGAGCGCAGCCTCGGCTTCGACCACCTGCTCGAGGTCTACGCCCCGATCAGCGCCCGTCCCGGCGGCAAGCCGATCGGCGCATACGAGATCTACGCCGACCCGAGGACGCTCGAGAGCCTCATCTCGTCGCGCCTGCACGTGCTGTGGGCAGCGCTGGCGATCGTCTTCCTCGCGCTCTACGTCGCGCTCGCACTGCTCGTCCGTGGCGCGTCGACGTTCCTGCGCACGCAGACGGAGCGGCTGCGGCGACGCTCGCGCGAGCTGCTCGACTCGTACAACCGGCTGGAGCAAAGCTCGCTCGAGGCGATCGAGACGCTGAACGCGACGGTCGAGGCGAAGGACCCGTATACGGCCGGGCACGCGCAGCGCGTGCAGACGATTGCGCTCGCGATCGGCGAGGAGCTCGGGCTCTCGCCTCAGCAGCTCGACGTACTCCGCTACGCCGCGCTCTTCCACGACATCGGCAAGCTCGCGGTGCCGGACGCGATCCTCACCAAACCCTCGGCTCTGGCCCCGGAGGAGTTCGAGGCGATCAAGCGGCACCCGGTCGACGGCGCCGCGATCGTCGGCAAGCTCGGCCGCCTCCGCCCCACCGTGCCGCTCATCCGTCACCACCACGAGCGCTGGGACGGCGGCGGCTATCCCGACCGGCTCGCCGGCGACGCGGTCCCGCAGGAGGCGTACGTCGTCGGCCTCGCGGACGCCTGGGACGCGATGACGACCGACCGCCCCTACCAGCGCGCGCTCGGCTGGGAGGAGGCCGCGGACGAGGTCCGGCGCGGCCGGGGCTCGCAGTTCTCTCCGGACGTCGTCGACGCCTTCTTCCGCGTGCTTCGACGCCGCTCGCTGCCGGGAACGACTGCCGAGCTCGATCGCGCCGCGGGCTAACTGAAGCCGCCGCGCCCGCGCTAGGCTCGGCGGCATGGCGGATCGGGTCCAGGGCGGGCGCCTCGCGGCGCGGGCGATCGCCGCGCACGGCGTCGACACCGTCTTCACGCTCTCAGGCGGCCACGTGATGCCGATCTACGAGGGCTGCCGCCTCGAGGGCGTGCAGGTCGTCGACGTACGCCACGAGCAGGCCGCGGCCCACGCCGCCGAGGCCTGGGGCCGGCTGAGGCGGGCCTGCGGCGTCGCCGTCGTCACCGCGGGACCAGGCGTGACCGGGACGATCACGGCGGTCGCCAATTCCTTCGTCGCCCAGACGCCGCTCCTCGTGATCGGCGGAGCGCGGCCGCTCGGGCAGGCCGAGCGGGGAGCGCTCCAGGACCTCGACCAGCTCTCGCTCTTCCGGCCGGTGACGAAGTGGGCCGGCGTCTGCACCGACACGGAGCGGATCCCCGAGCTCGTGGCGACGGCCTTCCGGCACGCGCTCGCCCTGCCGCGTGGCCCCACGTACCTCGAGCTGCCGATGGACGTGCTCTTCGCGGAGGCCCCCGCCGACGCGCAGGTCGGCCCGTCCCGCAGCGCCGCGCGCGCCTTCGGCGATCCGCGCGAGGTGATGAAGGCCGCCGAGCTCCTCACGAACGCCGAGCGGCCCGCCGTGGTCGCCGGCAGCGGCATCTGGTGGGACGGCGCGTGGAAGCAGCTCGACGCGTTCGCCGCAAACGGACGCCTGCCGGTGTACCTCAACGGCTCCGGCCGCGGCGCGCTGCCGCCCGAGCATGAGCTCTTCTTCCAGCATTCCCGCGGAGCCGCCCTCGCCGCGGCCGACGTCGTGTGCGTGATCGGGACGCCGCTCGACTTCCGCCTCGGCTTCGGCCGCTTCGCCGCCGACGCGAAGCTCGTGCACATCCACGCCGACCCGGCGGAGCTCGGCCGCAACCGCGCTCCGGACGCAGGCATCGTGGGCGACTGCGCCGGCGTCCTCGGGATCCTCGCCGACGCCGTCAAGACTCCGCGCGCCGACCGCGACGAGTGGCTCGCGCGACTGCGGGACGCCGAAGCGGCCTGGTGGGACGAGCACCGCGCTCAGATGGAATCCGACGCCGCGCCGATTCACCACTACCGGCTCGCGGCGGAGCTCGACCGCGTGCTCGATCCGGGAACCGTCGTCGTCGGCGACGGCGGTGACGTCGTCGCCGTCGTGTCGCGGGTCCTCCGCGTCCATCGTCCCGGTCATTGGCTCGACCCGGGCCCGTTCGGCTGCCTGGGCGTCGGGCCGCCGTACGCGCTCGGCGTCAAGACGGCTGCTCCGGCGAAGCAGGTCGTGGTCGTCGCCGGCGACGGCGCCTTCGGCCTGAACGGCTTCGAGTACGACACGCTCGCGCGGTTCGAGCTCCCGACGGTGTTCGTGATCGGCAACGACGCCGCCTGGGGCGAGATCCGGATCCCGCAGATCGGGATCTACGGCGCCGAGTCGGAGGTCGCCACCCGCCTCGCGCCGACGCCATACCACCGGCTGACGGACGTCTTCGGCGGCCACGCGGAGCACGTCGAGCGGGCGGCCGAGCTGGCGCCGGCGCTCGAGCGGGCCCTCGCCGCGGACACTCCCGCGATCGTCAACGTCATGCTCGACCCGGACGCGATGGTCGGGCATCCGTACCGCGGCATGTGACCGCTGACGGTCGGGCGGAGGCGGCCGGCTGTGACCGCTACCGGCGGGAGCGGTCGCAGCCTCCCGTCGCGGGCCAACGTGGTCGGGTTCAACGGACGTACCGACAACCAGCCGGCCGTCCTATGACGGTGCCGCAAGGCGGCCTCTAGGGCGGTAGCACGAGACGCTCCCCTGGACGGAGAAGGACGGAGCCGGTGAGCCGGTTCCGCTGCTCGAGCTTCCAGACTGCTTCGCGTGGATCGCCCCCGTAGTGCGAGGTCGCGATCGACCAGAGCGTGTCCGTCGGCCGGACGACGTACACGCGCTCGTGGCCTGCTCCCTGTGACGGCCGCGGCACGAGCGCCCATGCCGCGGCGGCGGCCAGCACGATGGCTGAAAGCTTCACGAACACGTGTTCGCCACGCTACCCGAACACATGTTCTCCGTCAAGTCACGAAAGCGTCAAAAGCTCGGGGCGGATCTCCTCGCCGGCCACCTCGAGGACGAGCATCGAATGGACAGGTGCGCGTCGCCGCTCGGTCGGGCTGCCGGGGTTGAGGATCCAGACGCCACCGACGAGCTCCACCTGCGGCACGTGCGTATGGCCGTAGACGACGGCGGCACAATCGGGGAACCGAGCGACCAGCCGCGCCTCCCGCCCCGCCGCCGGCCCCGAGATGTGGACGATGCCGATGCGAACGCCCTCGACCTCCACCACCCGCTTCTTCGGAAGCGACTCCCGGAGCGCGGGCTCGTCCATGTTGCCGTAGACACCTTCGACCCGACCGAAGACCCGCAGCTCCGAGAGCACCGACGCTGCGACGAAGTCGCCGGCGTGGATGATCAGGTCGGCGCGCTCGAGCTCCTCCACGCACGCAGGCGGCAGACGGCGCCCGCCGCGCGGCAAGTGCGTGTCCGCGATGACGGCGACTCGGACCAGGTCCGTCTCAGCGAACGCGAAACGGCGAGCCGACGAGGACGCTCGTCCGCGCCGGGTTCATCGAGGCCGCCAAGCGCACGGCATAGACGTACCAGCCGGGCGCGAGCGAGCGAGGACGAAACGTGACGTCCCGAGTCGAGTAGGCGCGCACCGAGCCGGACGAGCGGCTGACGAGGCCGGGGCGCGGCGCATTCGACGCCAGAGCGTCGCCGATCCACGACCGATCGCCCTCCACCACACCGCGGCCGCCCCTCACACGGAAGATCCCGGCACGGAAGCGGGCCGCCTCCTTCGCCGTGATGCCGAAGCCGGAGCGTACGCCGCCGCTCCTGCGCCGCCCGAAGGAGGCGGCCGAGCCGGCGACCGCGGTCGAGTGACGCCAGACGACGGGCGCGCCGGAGCAGACGCCGGCCGTCTCGGCGATCGCGTCCTTGACCGCGTCGTACGAGGGCCGCCTCGAGCTGTCGGCGCGAATCAGCCCGGTCTGGAAGCGGTCGAGGTCGCTCTCGTCGACGAGGTGGAAGAGGTTGAGCGCAGTCACCGCGGGGTCGCACTCGACGAAGCGGACGAGATCGCCGTAGATGCGCGCCTGCGTCGCCTCATCGACGGTCTGCGAGCTCTCACGGCCGGTGTAGGCGCTCCGCGCGCTCGCCGGGATGCGCGCCTGCCAGCCGGTCTCGTCGAGGACGAGCGTCAGCGGCGGCGGCACCGCCGGCGCCGCGAGAAGCGGTGACCCGCCGCCGCCTTCGGCGAACGTCGGCTGAGCGGTGCCGGCGAGCGCGTCCCAGACCGCCTGCTTGATCCGCGCGAAGTTCGGCACGCCCGCGTTCGGCCACTGGTAACCCTTCAACAGCGGGTCGTTCGCGGAGCTCGGGTTCGGGTACGGGTGGAAGGCGAGCTCGTCCATGATCGGCCGGGTCCGCCCGCTCGCGCGGTAGGCGACGCCGAGGTCGTGGATGAAGCGGACGGGCGAGGTGGAGACGTTGCTCCGCGCCCGGGGATCGTCGTTCCCGCGCGGCGAGAGCCCGAGGCCGATGACGTCGATCGCCGGGTCGACGCTCTTGAGAGCGTCGTAGGACAACGCCAGCATCTGCTCGTACGCCGCCGCCGCGAGGCCGCGCCCGCGAGGCGAGAACTGCGGCCGCCAGAACCGCGGCTGGTTCGGCTCGTTGCCGATGATGAACTCCTTCACCTGCGGGTACGTGCGCGCGAGCAGCGCGACGTAGTCGGCAAACTGGCGTGCTCCGCCCGGCGTCGACGTGACGTCTGTCGGGTGCAACGGCTGGACGCTGAAGACGATCTGCACGTGCGCCGCGGCGGCGACCGGGAGCGAGCGGTCGAGGAAGGCCCGCTCCTGGATCTCCGTCGGGTGCGCCGCGTCCCAGAAGACGGCGATCCGGTTCTCGGTCATGCCGAGGTCGTTCAGAGTGGCGAAGAACGAGACGCCGCCGTCGTCGGCGTACTTGCCTGCGTCCTCGGTGACGCCGAACCGGACGGCGCCATGCCCGGACGAGGCGAGGAGCAGCGCAAGCAGGAGCGACGTGAAGACGGCGATGGGATTCTTCATGACTCGGCGACGGGGCGCGGGAGCCTCTCAGGTCCCGCAGGCGGGGGTTACGCCATCTAGTCGGCGAGAGCGCCCACGGCCTTGACCCCTTCGAGCACCGCGTCGAGCAATGGCCCCGCGCCGAAGCGCACCGGATCGTCGGTCGGCAGGCCCGTCTCGGCCTCCGCCTCGGCGACGGCCGCCCGTGCGCCCTCCTCGTCCAGCTCCCGCGTGTTCACCGCCACCGCGACGACGCGCGCGGGCCGCACCGGCAGAGAAATCCGCTCGTGCAGCTCGACGAGCTCGCCGAGCGACGTGATCGGGTGGTGCCCCGCCGCGCCCTCGATCTCGGTCCGGCCGGCCTCGTGACAGAGTACGTAGGCGTGCGGCACCGAGCCGTGCATGAGCCCGAGAGTCACCCCTGAGTAGAGCGGGTGGAGCAGCGCGCCCTGGCCCTCGACCCAGAGTAGGTCGCCGCGCGCTGCGCCCTCGACGAGGAGCCGCTCCGCCGCGCCGGCGAGGAAGTCCGAGACGACGGCGTCGACCGAGATTCCCCAACCTGCGATCGCAATCCCCGTCTGCCCTGTCGGCACGAAGACCGACCGGAGCCCGCGCCGGCGCGCCTCGAGGTCGAGCTCACAGGAGACCGTCATCTTCCCGATCGCGCAGTCGGAGCCGACGGTGAGGACGATCTGCGCATCGACCTCGAGGTTCTCGCCGGTGACGGTGCTCAGGTCGGCCGGCGGCCGCCGCAGGTCGCGGAGCTCGACGCCGTGGCGCCGCGCGAGCTCGACGAGCTCGGGGTCGTCGGCGAGGAACACGTGCAGGCCGTTCTCGAGATCGAGGCCGGCCGACACGCAGGAGCGAAGCAGGTCGATCCACTCGGGCGGAAAGCGGCCGCCCTGGGTGGCGACGCCGACGAGCGCGGTCGTCGGACCGAAGCGGAGCGCGTCGTCGACCGAGGCCACGATCAGCAGCCCGTCCTCGGTCTCGCCCGCGCGCGTCGAGTCGAGGATCACCACGACGTCGTCGCGCCGATAGCGCAGAACGCCCTGCAGCGTCTTGCCGTAGTGCGGATCGGCCGAGAAGCCCTCAGCGAGGACGAGATAGCGCTTCGGCTTCAACTCCGAGACCAGGTTCCGATGGGGGTAGCTGCACGCCGTCGACGAGCTCGACGCCGGGGCAGGGATCCTCGGCGAGCAGGAGGTTCCCGTCGAGGTCGACGTGGTCGCAGAGCGAGGCGATCTGCGCCGCCGCCGAGATGCCGAGGCCCGATTCGACCATGCAGCCGAGCATGACGCCGAGCCCGAGCGCCCGCGCCGCGTGGGCCATCCGCACCGCCTCGCGAATCCCGCCCGACTTCGCGAGCTTGATGTTGATCCCGTCCGCGAGGCGGCCGCACTCGGCGACGTCCGCCAATGTGTGGCAGTTCTCGTCCAGGTAGACCGGGATCGGCGAGCGGCCCCTGAGGATCACCTCCGCCGAGGCCGGCAGCGGCTGCTCGCAGTACTCGACTCCGAGCTCGTCGAGTTTGGGCAGGCTCTCCAGCGCCTCCGCCTCGTCCCAGCCCTCGTTCACGTCCACCTGGAGCGGGAGGTCTGTCACGCCGCGGACGGCGCGGACGCGTTCGACGTCGAGCCCGTCGCCCGCGCCGAGCTTCAGCTTCAGGCGCCTGAAGCGTCCGGCGACGGCCTCGGCGCGGCGCGCCATATCGTCGGGATCGCCGAGCCAGACCGTCCACGAGGTCGGCGGGCCGGCGCGCGGCAGGCCGAGCAGGCGCCACACCGGCTCGCCGGCGAGCCGGCCGCAGAGGTCGTGCAGGGCAGCGTCGAGCGCCGCCCGGGCGGCGAAGTCGCGCTGGGGCAGGCGGTCGAGGATCTCCTCGAGCGCGAAGGGGTCGTCGCCGAGGAGGTCGGCGTGCTCCTCGACGTAGCCGAGCGCCGACTCGGCCGACTCGTCGTAGCGGTCGATCGGCGCCGCCTCGCCGAGCCCGCGGACGCCGTCGTGCTCGATCTCGACCTGGACGACCTCCGCGGTGTCCTGGGCAGAGCGCGAGATGACGAACGTCTCCGCGAGACGCAGCGTGACGACGCAGCCCGAGACCTGCACGGGGGTACACTACGCACCCCCGCGCCCGTAGCTCAGGGGATAGAGCGCGCGCCTCCGGAGCGCGAGGTCGCAGGTTCGATTCCTGCCGGGCGCACTCCCCTCGGAAGTCCGGCCCCCTTCGGGGGCCATGACGACTTCCTCGGGATCCCTCCGAGACGCGTTTGTGGGCCGCAGCCGCCATGTCGGCTGCGGCGGCGGGACTAGAGGCTGGTCGCCTGGCTCAGCTTTCGAAGCTCGGCTTCGATTCTCGGTGGCACTTTCACGGACTGCGAGGACTCGCTCAGCACGAGCTCGACTGTGCCGGCGAGCGCCCGCAGCAGCTCCTCGCGGTCGAGGGAACGCACGAGAGTGGCGTCGAACGCGGCCAGGATGTCGGTGGGGAGCTTGTCGAGTTCCCGGCCGTAGCTCGCGTCCAGCCCATGTCGCAGACACGCGAGCTCGAGCGCGAGATCGCGTGCTGCACTGATCCAGAGCTCCGCCTGCCACGGCCGGCCCCGCTCGATCGAGTAGCGGGCGCGAACCGCGTGATGGACGGCAAGGCCGAAGATCTCGCCTGGAGGCGGGGTCGGGACGTGATCCTTCTCGACCGAGCTGCCGAACAGCAGCTCGAAGCGGGGTCCGGTCGCGCCGAACTCGGATGCGGGCGCGAACGAGAGGTCGACCTGGAGGCAGCCCGGGAACAGGAACACGCGGTAGATCGCCGAGCCGTGCGGAAGATCGAATAGGTGAACCGCGTCGAGCTCGCCCACGACGCGTCGCGTCCAGTCCTCGAGCACCTCCGCAAGGGAGGAGTCGTCGGCAACGCCGAACGCGAGGTCGAGGTCGGACCAGCGGTCGCTCGCGCCGCTCACCGTGCCGCCGACGGCCGCCCCGGCGACGACACGGGGATCGGCGGCGGCGAGCCCGAGCAAGCGCTCACGCACGCGATTCCGCTCCTCGACGGTGAACACCACGGCGGCGGTCTACAGGCGGGAGCGCGCGAGCTGTTCGGCGGCGGCTTCGGTCGTGATTCTCTCGGCTTCGGCCCGTGAGTAGATCTCGCCGAGCGTGTCGCCGATCGCTGGGAACCGCTCCTCGATCTGCTGCCGCGTCCAGCCGAGGTGCTCGGTGCCCAGCGAGTGGAGGACGCCGCCCGCGTTGATCACGAAGTCCGGCGCGTAGAGGATGCCGGCCTCGCGCAGGCGTTCCGCGTCTTCCGGCTCGGCGAGCTGGTTGTTCGCCGAGCCAGCCACGATGCGGCACCGCAGCCGCGGGATCGTCTCCGCGTTCAGCGTTCCGCCGAGCGCGCACGGCGCGTAGACGTCGCACTCGGTGCCGATCACGGCCTCGGCGGAAACGACCTCGCCGAAGCGCTCGGCGCGCTCCGGGAGGACGTCGCTCACCAGGACGCGAGCGCCGGCGGCCGCAAGCTCCTCCGCAAGCGGCCCTCCGACGCTGCCGAGTCCCTGCACGAGCACGACCCGCCTCTCCAGCGAGTCCGTTCCGAAGACGTGGCGGACGCTCGCGCGGATCCCGTGGAAGACGCCGCGGGCGGTGTGCGGGCCGGGGTCACCCGAGCCGCCGTGCTCCTCGCTTCGGCAGAAGACGTAGGAACACCGCTCGCCGATGACGTCCATGTCCGCGACGGAGGTGTTCACGTCGGGGCCGGTGTGGAACGTGCCGCGCAGAGACGCCACGAGATCGGCGTAGCGAAGGAGGAGGCCGCGCCGGGCCTCGTCGGCGAGGAGCTCGGGAACCGCGAGGACCGCCTTGCCACCGCCGAAGGGCATGTCTACGGCGGCCATCTTGAGCGTCATCGCCCCCGCCAGCCTCATCGCGTCCGCGAGAGCGTCGGCGGGCTCCGCATAGACCTTCATCCGCGTGCCGCCGCCGGCCGGGCCGCGCGAGGTCGAGTGGATGCAGACGAGCATCCATGCCCCGGTGGGGCGGTCGAAGCGGACGACCACCTCCTCGCCGTCCCAGGAGCGAAGGAGCTCCTCCAGCACGACGGGAACGCTATCCGGCGGTCGCGGCGATCTCGGTCGGCAGCGTGAGCGTCGTCTGCGCGGCCGCGACCAGGTCGGGGTCGTGGCTTGCGGCGAGGACCGTCGTCCCCTCCTCCACCGCCCGCTCGAGCAGGCGGATCACCATCCGGCCGGAGAAGCGGTCGAGGTGCGCGGTCGGCTCGTCGGCCAGCAGGACGCGCGGCGCGGGCGCGAGCGCGCGGGCGAGCGCGACGCGGCGCTGCTCGCCGCCGGAGAGC
>DASQWB010000156.1:0-14639 GCA_035640455.1 Gaiellaceae bacterium
GCGCGTCTTCCAGAGCAGCAGCGCGACGAAGAGGAAGACGAGGAAGGCGTAGCCGCCGTGGAGCGACGGGACGGCCGCGTACGGGTTCTTCGCGACGACGCGCGTGATCGAGACCGAGCTCATCGTCGAGGGGAGCGAGGACGCGGCCACGGCGTCGTGCGGGATCGGTAGCTTGCTGATCGGGTCGATGAGGCCGGTCTGCGCGGCCGCCCACGGTGGCGCGGCCGGGAAGACGAGGAACGTCAGCGCGCCTGCGTACGAGAGAACGAGCATCGAGGCCGCGAAGCGGTAGAAGAGGGCCCGGCGGCGCACCCAGAGGACGAAGGCGAGGAGCGGCGGCACGATGAAGTGGAGCTTCGTCACCTTGACGAGCGCGTGGTCGTACCATTGCGCGGTTCCGGACCAGAGCCAGTGCTGGAGGTCGACCGAGGGAATGTGGCCGGCGAAGAGGAGACGTTCCAGATCGAGCTGTGGGCGGTAGAAGGGATGCGGATGCAGCAGGTGCGCGATTCCGCGAGACTCCGCGTACACGACGATAAGCAGGGCGAAGGGGACGAAATCGAGCAGGTACCGCCTCGTACGCCGCAGGACGAGCGCCGGCACGAGCAGGACGAGCAGGTAGCGATCGGGCGTCAGCCCGAGGCCGAACAGCTCGACGGCCGCCGACAGAGCCGCCGCCAGCGCGAGCGTCGCGAGGATCGCGGTGCGGCGATCGAGGTCGGGGCGCGGTGGGCCCCAGCGCTCGGCGCGCTCGCCGCCGTCGGCCTCGCGATCGCGGTCCGGCTCCCATTCCTGAACGCGCCGCTCACGTCGGACGAGGGGGGGTACGCCGAGGTGGCCCGGCTGTGGGAACGGTCCAACACCCTCTATCGCGGCGCCTGGGTCGACCGCCCGCAAGGCCTCATGTTGATCTATCGCGGGATCTCCGATCTCGGGTTGGGCTCAACTGAGGGACTTCGGGCCGCGGCCGCCGCAGTCGCTGTCATGACGCTGCTGGCAACGATGCTGGTCGCCCTCCGGCTGGGCGGGAGGATAACCGCATTGTCGGCGGGGGTGCTAGTCGCAACAGCCGGGTCGTCCCCGTTCATCGAGTCGTTCACACTCTCGGGCGAGCTGCTGAGCTCGGTGCCCGCGCTCCTGTCCCTCCTCGCGTTCTGCGCGTACCTGAGGAGCGGCAGGGCGCCATGGCTCCTGGTCGCGGGCCTCCTGACCGGCTGCGCCTTGATGATCCGCCAGTCGGCCTTCGACGTCGGACTCGCGGCCGCGGCCTTCCTCGTGGTGCGCGAGCGGCGGCGGGCCTGGCGCTCGATCTCGCTCCTCCTCGCGGGGGCTGCCGCGCCGATCGCCGCTGGTGCGATGAGCGCGGCGCAGGTCGGCGAGTGGTGGTACGCGGTGGTCGCCTACCGCGGCGACGGAGACTCCCTCTTCACCGGCTCGCCGATCCACCGCTACCACCTACTGACGGCCTCGCTCCCCGCGGCCGGGAAGGCGCTCGCGCCCCTCGCCGCGCTCGCCGCGCTCGCCTGGTGGCGCGCTCCGCTCCTCCTGCGCCTCTGGCTCGGCGCGGCCGTCGTCGGCGTGCTCGCCGGCGGCAACTTCCACGCGCACTACTACCTCCAGCTCGTGCCGCCGCTCGCCGTCCTCGGCGGCGTCGCCGTCGCGGGCCTCGTCGAGGCGCGGCGGCAGATCGCCTGGGGCGCGTGCGCGGCCGCGGCGGCGGCGGCGCTCGCGTTCGCGGCCCCGCTCTGGTTCGCGAGCGGGGTCGCCCAGGCGGAGGCGATCTGGCCCCGTGACCCGCACCTGCGCTCCGACGCCGCCGTGTCGCGCTACGTGCGGGCCCACACCCGGCCGCACGAGCACATCTTCGTCGTCTGGGCGGCTGCGGACGTCTACTACCTCGCCGACCGGCCGCCCGCCTTCAAGTACATCTGGTATCGCAACGTCCAGGCCATCCCCGGCGCCCTTCCGGCGGCCGACCGGATGCTCGCGCAGCGCAAGCCCGCGCTCGTCGTCGCGGCACAGTCGCCGCTCGCGATCGACCGCTCGTCGCTGACGACGATGCGGATCCTGCGCCGCGAATACCGCCTGGCGGCCGCGGTCGCCGGCATCCCGATCTATCGCCGGCTGCCGCACCCGCGCCCGGGCACGATGCCCGGGCAGGTCCTCTCTTAGAGGCCGAGCGCGGCCGCGACAGCCTCGTCGGCGAGCGAGGCCGCGACGACGTCGGCCTCGAGGGCCAGGCCCGGGAGGTACGGCACGGCGATCACGTAGGCGCCGGACGCGCGGGCCGAGGCGGCGCCGGGCGGCGAGTCCTCGAGCGCGATCGTGTCGCTCGCCGGGCTGCCGAGGAGCTCGGCTGCGCGGAGGTAGATGTCCGGAGCGGGCTTCGGCTCGGCCACGTCCTCCGCGGTGACGACGACTTCGAAGAGGTCCGCGAAGCCCGATGCCGCGAGGACGGCGTCGACCCACGCGTGGGTCGAATTCGACGCCACCCCGAGGCGGCGCCGGCCGACGAGCGCCTCGAGGAGCGCCCTGGCGCCGGGCCGCGCGTCGACGCCGTCCCGAAGCTCGAGCGCGACGAGCTCGTCGAGCTCGAGGCCGAGCTCTTGGGCGTCGCCCGGCCGGTCGAGCAGGCGCTCGAGGATCCGGCCGCTCGTCTCCGTCGAGGTGCCCAAGAGCTCCGCCTTCTCGGCCGGGCCGAAGGGGCGTCCGTGCCGCTCGAAGAGTTTCCTCTCGGCGCGTCCCCAGAGGCGCTCCGTGTCGAGCAGGAGGCCGTCGCAGTCGAAGACGACCGGCCCCGCGGGCGCCGCGCGCGGGCTCAGTGGAACTTTTTCCCGAGGCCGAAGTACTCGGAGTAGATCTCGCGGGCGGCGGGCGCCGCGGCCTCGGCGCCGAAGCCGCCGTGCTCGATCACGACGACGACGACGACCTTCGGGTTCCCGGCCGGCGCCCAGGACGCGTACCAAGAGTGGTCGTTCCCCGGCGGCGCCTGCGCCGTGCCGGTCTTGCCGACGACCTTGATCGGGAACCCCGCGCCGCCGAAGACCCGAAACGACGTGCCGTTCGGGGCGTTGGCGGCGTTGTAGAGGCCCTCGCGGATCGCCCACAGGTCCTTCAGGTACAGGTGCCGCCGCGGTGGGAAGCGGAGCAGCTTAGCGACGTCGCCGCGCGGGGTCAGGAGCGCCCGGGCGACGTGCGGGCGGACGACGGTGCCGCCGTTCGCGAACGCGCTGTAGGCGACGGCGAGCTGGAGCGGCGTCACCTGGAGCAGGCCCTGGCCGATCGAGAGGTTGACGGACTGGCCCGGGTACCAGATCGGGTCGCTCGGCTGCAGGCGCTTCAGGTTCCCGGGAGTCGGGACCGCACCGCCCGCCTCCCCCGGGAGATCGAGGCCCGTCGTGTGGCCGACGCCGAGCAGCCGTGCCCACCGCTGCATGTCGATCGCGCCCGTGCTCGCCTGCCGGAGATAGAACAAGTAGCCGACCCGGTAGAACCACGTGTCGCACGAGACCGTCAGGGCCTCGGGTAGGCTCAGCATCGCGTTCACGAACGGGTCGACGTTCTTGAACGTCGTGTCCCCGACCGTGTAGGTGGGCGTGCAGGGAAGCGACGAGTAGGGCGTGAGCAGCCCCGTCGAGAGCGCGGCCTCGGCGACGATCGGCTTGAACGTCGAGCCGGTGGGATAGATCCCCTGCGTCGCGCGGTCGACGAGCAGCGGCGAGTTCTTCTGGTCGAACAGTCGCGCGAGGTAGTCCGGGTCGTTCGCGGCGGCAAGCTGGTTGAAGGTCGGATAGCTCGCGAGCGCGAGGATCGCCCCCGTGTGCGGGTTCATGACGACGGCGGCACCGGCCCGCGCGTCGTAGCGGCCGTTCGCCTGCGCGAGCGCGATGCCGTCCCGGATCGCCCGCTCGGCGACACGTTGAAGCTTGGCGTCGATCGTGAGCTGGAGACCCCGGCGTGGCTGGACCACGCTCAGCGGGCGGAGGGGCCCGACGGCGCGGCCGAGCGAGTCGACGGCGACGCGGTTTCGCACGAGGCCGCCGTTCAGCCAGCGATCGTAGATCGCCTCGACGCCCGACTGGCCGACGATCTCGCCCGGCTTCGCGCGCGGATAGCGCCGGTCGTGGAGCTGGTCCGGGTTGATCTCGCCGTTCAGGCCGAGGAACTCGGTTCCGAAGTTGCCCTGCGGGTAGAGCCGCGCGGGGTAAGCGGCGACGTGCAGGCCGGGGAAGGCGCGGCTCCGCTCGTTGAGGAACTGCGAGAGCGGACGTTTCAGGTGGGGGACGACGATCGCCGGCGCGTAGGGAGAGCGCAGCACGCTGTGCTTAAGCCGGCGGACGAGCAGACCGGTCGGGTCTCCGGTCAGGCGGCCCAGCCGTCCGAGCAGCTCCCGCCCGCGAGGGGACGGATGCCAGCGGCCGTGGGCGTCGATCTTCCCGAGGGTCTCGGGGTCGGCGGTGACGACGAGTCGGCCCTGCGTCCCCGCGAGCGGGCGCCCTTTCACGTCGACGATCGGCGCCCGCGGGGCAGGCAGGTCGACGTAGCGGAACGTCTGCCGGGCCGCTTGGTGCGCGTAGCGCGGCCCTTGGAGGACCTGGAGCGACCAGAGCCGGAGCGCGAGGAAGCCGAAGATCGAGATCGCGACCGCGGCGAGGATGCCGACTCGCACGTAGAAGCCGGCGCCGCCGAAGAACCCGGCGTGCGCGGACGAGATCGGCTCCGCCACCGGGCGCACCTGCGGCAGCGAGCGCGGCAGGCGCACGGTGCGTCGCTCGCGTCCGGCGGGCGCGATGAAGCGGCCCGCGCCCTTGGTGGTGTCGTCGAAGGAGCTCAGCTCTGACCTCGTGCCCGGGATCGGGTTGTACCACGACGGCCGGAGCAGGCGTCGAAGCGGCCTTCCCGGCTCCAGCCAGAGAGCCGCAAAGTCTTGTGTCGACTCGCCATTTCAGACGGAGGCGCGGGAGACCCGCACGTCCTGATGCGGCGCCGCGAGCGGCGCCTAGTACTCTCGCGGGCATACGCGGTTCGGCGAGGAGATGGTCCGTCCTGCACTCGGGCTCGCCGCTGCGGCAGGTGCGCCGGGCCGTGCGCGACGATCTCGCCTCGCTCGCGGAGGACGTCCGCGAGCTCGAGCGCGGCGGGCTCCCTCCCGTAGCCGCGGAGCCGTTTGCGCGCGCCCTCGCCTGCTACGAGCGGGCGGAGCTCGCGTACGACCGCGCGCGCTCGCCGGAGGAGCTCGAACCGGCAACGGCCGCGCTCGCGGAGGGCGGCTACGAGCTCGCGCGCGCTCGGGCAGCGCGCGAGGGCCGGGAGGCTCCGGAGCGGCGGCCGCCGTGCTTCTTCGACCCGCGGCACGGTCCGGCGGCGCGCGAGGTGGAGTGGGGGCCGCGAGTCGTCGGCGCGTGCCAGGCCGACACGGAGCGGATCGAGCGCGGCGCCGAGCCCGAGACGCGCTACCTGTTCGTCGACGGCCGGCCGGTGCCGCACTGGTCGGCGCCGCCCGCCTTCGACGCGTGGCGCTGCGGCTACTACGGCCGCGCCAGACGAGGCCGCAGCGGCCCCTAGACCCCCGCCCGAGCCGCCCACCAGCTCCGACACCAGCGATCCTAGTATGCTGGTGTCGTGCCACGGTACGACGTTCCGAAGGCCGCGCCGGAGCCGCTACGACTCGTACAGCGGTTCGTGAACACGGTCGACCACGAGCACGGGCGCGAGTGGATCGGCACGACCGCCGAGCTTGCCGACTTCCTCGGCTGCGAGGAGACGGAGGTCGACGTCGAGCGGGCGCATGAGATTCGCGAGGCGCTGCGCATGCTGTTGCGCGCCAACAACGGCGCCCCGCTCGACACCTATGCCCTCGGAGCGGTCAATCGCGCGGCGGCGGAGCTCCGGCTCGAGCTCGACGAGGGCGGTCGGGTCGTGGTCGCCGCCGGAGATCCGCTTGGCCGGCTCGTCGCCGTCGCCTTCGGCGCAATGCTCGAGGGAACCTGGCCGCGTCTGAAGGCCTGCCGCAACTGCAAGTGGGCTTTCTACGACTACTCGAAGAACCGCGCCGCGAGCTGGTGCTCGATGCAGCTGTGCGGCAACCGGCTGAAGACGCGTGCCTACCGGAGCCGGAGGGCCCGCCCGTGAGCGAGGCCGTCGTGACGCAGCGCGCGCGTCCCGGACGACGCCGGCTTCGTTGGCGAGCTCGGGCGCCGCTCGTCGTCGCCGCGGCGCGGCTGCGCGGGCACCTAGGTCGGGCGGTACTCGTCGCCGCCGGCATCGCCGCCGCGATCGCGATGCTCGTCGGGGTCGAGGGCGGGAGCTTGATCGCCCGCGACCGCGCCGTTCAGCGGGCGGTGGCTGCGCTTCCCGCCTCGCAGCAGAGCTTCCGCGTCGACGCGTTCGGCCTCGCACCCGGCCAGAGCTACGCACAGGCAGACCGCGCGATCCGGGGCACGCTCGCCACGCTCACCGCGCGCCCGCCGCTCCGCGCCATGTTCTTCCGCGAGCTCCGCGTCGCAGGCGGCCTCGTCCAGCTCGCAGGTCTGGACAACCTCCGCGCGCTCGCGCGCCTGCGCTCCGGCCGCCTTCCGCACACGTGCGTCCCCGCCCGCTGCGAAGTGCTCGAGCTGGGCACCGGCGGCCGCGCCACCTGGGATCAGCAGGGGATCCACCTCTTCCGTGTGGGCACGGGCGACCTCCGCGATCGCGCCCTCTATGGCGACTTTCTCCAGCCGACGCCTCAGCTGCACGGCGAGCGTGCGACGACGCTCGTTGCCTCGGGCTCGGCCGCCTTCGACCGACTCCCCGCCCTCGACGGCATCTACCGCTCGTACAGCTGGATCGCACCGCTCGATCCGCGTCGGCTGCACGTCTGGCAGATCTCGCAGCTGCTCCGACGCGAATCGCTCGCGCAAGCCCGCCTTGCCCGCTACACGGACGCCTACGAGCTGAGCGGCCCCGACGCCGCGCTCACGGACGCGAGGGCGAAGGGCCGCATCTCGGCCCAGCGGATGGTGCTGATCGGCGGAGAGGTCAGCACGCTGCTCTTCGGCTTCGCCCTCGTGTGCGCGATCGGCCTCCGCCGCGGCCTCGCCGCCGAGCGTCGACGCCTGCTCGAACGCGGCGCCAGGCGCCCGCAGCTGTGGCTTGCCGCCGGCGCAGAGGTGTCCGCGATGAGCCTGGTCGGTGGGCTGGTCGGCGTCGCGGCCGGTGCCGCGCTCGTCGCCGTCGTCGCTCGTGGCGCGGGACTTCCCGCCGGGGCCGTCCTCGGTCACTCGCTCGGCTCGCCGCTCGGCGTCGCGCTCGTCCTGCTGGCCTGGCTCGGCGGCACCGCCGCCGTGCTGGTCGCGGGACGCGCGCGGACGGGCGCGCGAAGCGGTCTGGGCCTGCTCGACGTCGCCGCGCTCGGGGCGGCGGTCGCGATCGGCGTCGGGCTTGCCCGCGGGGGGCTCAACGCCGACACCCTCGCGACCGGCGGCGACGCGACGCTCCTGCTCTTGCTCCCCGGACTCGTCTCCTTCGTCGCCGCGGTCGCCGCGGGCCGCCTGATCGGGCCGCTCATGCGCGCCGCCGAGCGAGCCGCACGACAAGGCCCCACCGCGCTCCGCCTGGCCCTGCTCGCGCTCGCCCGCGCGCCGTCGCGCACGATCGCGACGGCCGCCTTCCTGCTCGTCAGCGTCGGCCTCGCGCTGTTCGCGGCGAGCTACCGCGCGACACTGGAACGGAGCGCGCGGGACGAGGCGGCGTTCGCCGTGCCGCTCGACTACGTCCTGAGCGAGGGCTCTCAGCTCGTGCGGCCGCTGGACGCCGCGCCGCTCTCGCGCTACCGGACGATCGGCACGCCCTACCCCCTGTTGCGCCGAAGCGCGACGGTGGCCGGATCGGGCACGAGCCAGCTCAATCCCACCCTGCTCGGCGTGCCGGCGGATGCGCTCGCCCACCTGCACTGGCGCTCCGACTTCTCGCGCCTCTCGCCTGCCGAGCTGGCCAGACGGATCGGCGCCGACGGCCCGGCGCGGCTGCGAACGGTCCGACTGACCGATCCTGCCGTCTCGCTGCCGGTGCGCGTCCGCGGCACTCCTGTACGTCTCAGCCTCGCCGTCGCCGACTCGAGGGGCCGGATTCGTGTCGTGACGCTCGGCGAGCACGGCGCCGGCGCGTGGACGCCGGCCGCCCGGCTGCCACGTGGAACGCGCGAGCTCGTCGGCCTCGAGGTCTCGCTCGCGAGCGCCGAGCGATTCGGCTACTTCCACCGCGAAGCCGAGGTCGGCGCGACCGGCGCGCCCTCCGGTGAGCTCCAGCTCGGCCCGCTCCGAGCCGGCCGTCGGATCCTCACGCACTGGCGCGGCTGGGTCACGCGCGGCGGAGCGCGCCTCGCGCACGGGCGCCTCTCCTATGCGTTCAGCCAAGGCCAGACGATCCTGCTCCGCCTTCCCCAGCCGACCGACGGACGCCCGCTCCGAGTCGTCGTCAGCCCGGAGATTGCGAGCGCGGCCGGGCCGCAGGGCACGATCACGCTCGATCTCCAGGACCAGCGCCTGCCGGCGCGGATCGTCGGCGTGGCGACGCGCTTCCCCGACGCGGACCAGCAGGACGAGGGGTTCGTGATCGCGGACGAGAGCAGGCTCGCCACCGCGCTCGACGCCCGCCTGCCCGGGACCGGGACGCCCGGCGAGCTGTGGCTCTCGGGCGCGCCGCAGGCGGAGCGGTCGCTCCACCGTCCGCCGTTCTCGGCGCTCGACGTCACATCGCGACGCGAGATCGAGCGCTCGCTCGCCGGCGATCCGCTCGCGCGCGGACTGGAGCTCACCCTCGGCGTCGCCGCGCTCGCGGCGCTCGCCCTGGCGGCGATCGGCCTCTGGCTCGCGCTCGTCAGCGAGCTGCGCGACGAGCGCGGCGAGCTCTTCGACCTCGAGGCGCAGGGCGTCTCGCCGGACACGCTGCGCAGGCAGTTCCGTCTTCGCACCGCGATCCTGGTCGCTCTCGGCGCCGTGGGCGGCGCGCTTCTCGGGCTCCTTCTCTCGCAGCTCGTCGTCGCTCTCGTCCGCGTCTCGGCCGCCGCCGACAGCGCGCGGCCGCCGCTGCGCTTCGAGCCGGCGTGGATCACGACAGCGGCAGGCCTCGGCGCGCTCGTCGTCGCGGTGGCGCTGATCGTCGAGCTGACGGCCCGGCGGACCTTCCGCGGCACCACTCCCGAGCGCGCGACGTGGAGCCTCGAGTGATCGAGGCACGGGACGCCTTTCGCATCTACGGGTCCGCGGCCGGCGGCAGCGTCGCCCTGCAGGGGCTGAACCTCAGGGTCGAACCGGGCGAGATCGTCGTCGTGCTCGGGCCGAGCGGCTCCGGCAAGACGACGTTGCTGCGCGTGCTGTCGGGCCTCGAGCGGCTCTCGGCCGGCGGCGGCAGCGTGCTCGGCACCGAGCTGCGCGACGTCGACGACGCGTTCCGTGCGCGCCATCTCGGGCTGCTCGACCAGCATTACGCACGCGCCCTCTCGGCCGACCTGACGTGCCGCCAGACGGTGGCGCTCCAGCTCGAGCTGCTCGGGCACGACCCTCGCGAGGCGCGCCGCGCAGCCGAGAATCTGCTCGAACGGGTCGGGCTCGCGGACCGAGCCGACGACCGGCCGGGCTCACTCTCGGGGGGCGAGCAGCAACGCGTCGCCGTCTGCGCCGCCGTCGCGCACCGGCCGGGGTTACTGCTTGCCGACGAGCCTGCCGGTGAGCTCGACTCCGCCAACGCCGCCACCATCTACCGACTCCTCGGCGAGCTCGTGCGCGGATCGGGCGCGACCGCGCTGATCGTGAGCCACGACGCACACGCCGCCTCGATCGCCGACCGGCTCGTCTACATCCGCGACGGCCGCGTCGTCGCGCAGGCGCGGTCCGCAGGCGAGCCGGCGTTCGCGGTCACGCACGGCTGGGTGCGTCTGCCCGACGCGGCGCTCGCGCAGGCCGGCCACCCGAGCCTGGTCAAGGTCGCGGCAGACGGGGGACGGCTCGTGCTCCGACCTGTGGACGGCACGCCCGAGGTCGGCGCGGAGCGGATCGCCGCAGCTCCCGCCTCGGGCGCCGTCGTCGCCGCGGTCGAAGCCGTCGAGAAGCGCTACGGGACGCGGATCGTGCTCGACGGCCTCTCCCGCGGCTTCCGGGCCGGCGCCCTGACCGCCGTCGTCGGCCGTTCCGGAAGCGGCAAGACGACGCTCCTCCACCTCCTCGCCGGCCTCGAGCGCCCCTCCGCCGGCGATGTGACGCTCACAGGCACGTCGCTGGAGGCGCTGACACGGGCCGAGCTCGCGGAGCTGCGACGCAGCCACGTCGCGCTCGTCACGCAGGAACCCGGACTCGTCCCCTACTTGACCGCGCGCGAGAATGTCGAGCTCGGCCTCTACCTCCGCGGTACCGACGGCAATGCACGGGAGGCGCTCGCCGAGGTCGGGCTCGTGCCCGATCTGGACGTCCCTGCGGCTCGACTCTCGGCCGGAGAGCGGCAGCGCGTTGCGCTCGCGCGCGCCCTCGCGACGCGAGCCGAGCTCCTGCTCGTGGACGAGCCCACGGCCCGGCTCGACGAGGAGAACGCGCGCTCGGCGAGCGCCCTCCTCGCGCGCGCGGCGCAGGAGCGCGGAACCGCGGTCGTCTGCGCCACCCACGACAGCGTGCTGATCGAGCAGGCAGACGAGACGCTCGACCTCGATCCCGAGGCCGCCTACGTACTGCCGGTCTAGCCGCCCACAAAGAGGAGGCGAGACCCGCCGCATCGGTCCCGCCTCGTGTCCGCCATGTGCGCGGGTCCCGCCGCATCGGTCCCGCTCTGTTTGACCTTCGGAGTCTGGTCGAGCAGGACGTGTTGATTCCTCCCCCGAAGAGTGGTTCACTTCGCCGCTTCACTTCCCCCTTGTGGGGGAAGCGCGGCCGTGCCGCATCGCCCATGGTGAGGTTCGACGTGGGGGGCCGCAGCCCACGTTACTCTCCAAGGAAGCGGCCTCGGAACCCGGGGCCGCTTTTCCTTTGTCAGGCGCCGGTCGCGGCCGTCACGAACTCGACGAGAAGCGGCCAGTAGCGATCCGGCGCGTCCTTCCAGGTGAAGTGGCCGGCTCCCTCGACCACCTCGAGCCGAACGGTCGCCGCGGGTAGGGCCTCGACGATCTCGCGGGCGGCGGCCCCCGGGGTGATCGGGTCGAGCTCGCCTACGCAGACCAGCGTCGGGCAATCGATGCCGGCCAAGCGGTCGAGGACGTCGAGCTCCCGCATCAGCTCGGAGACCGGGCGCGTTCAGCTCGGCGTTCACGACCGTGCGCGCCCGCTCCTCGTCACCCAGCACCCACGGGCCGAAGAGCCTCCAGCAGCGGGCCCCACTCCGCCGAGCTCACCGATCGGCTGTCGCCGCCGTAGAGGCGCTTCGCGATCGCGGCGACCTCGTCGCCCCCGGCTCGGCGGAACTCCTCGACGATCCTGCCGAGGTCGAAGCCGCGCGTTCGTGGACTGGAGCACGAGGGCCGCGGCGTGACCGGGGTGGCGCGACGCATATAGACCATGGCGACGACCCGCCGAGGGAGTGCCCGGCCGAACCGGTCCAGCGGTCCCGGCGAATCAGTGATGGCCGCGCCCGTCCCTGTGGTGAGGGGCCGTAGTCCGCTCTCCCCGCCAGACGGCCTCCCACGGACGCGGCCCTCACCGAGCCAGCGCCCACGCGAGCTAGCGAGTTAGTAGCCGCCCGAGGTGTTCGTCTTGCCGCCTTTGTTGTGGTGGCTGTAGCCGCAGCCGGCGGCGGAGACGAGGAGAGTGAGCGCGAGCAGGCCCACGACGATCCGCACGAGGACGATCCTCAGCATGTCTGTAACTACGGCGCCGCGTGCCGGACGGTTTGGCTATGCCAGCACCCACTCGTCGGCGCGCAGGATGGGAACGGCCGCGCCGCCGCGCTCGAGGCCGTCCACCTCGAGCTCCGGGCCGCCGATCATGAAGTCCGTGTGCACGCTCGACTGGTTGACGGCTCCGGCGTGTTCGCCGTCGACGAGGTCCGGGAAGCCCGTGCCGTAGGCCACGTGACAGGTCGCGTTCTCGTCGAAGAGCGTGTTCAGGAACGTGATGCCCGTCTTGCCGACCGGCGAGGAGCCGTCGACGAGCGCGACCTCGCCGAGCCGGCTCGCCCCATCGTCGCAGGCGAGCTGGGCGCGGACGGCATCCTCGCCGGAGGAGGCGTGCAGCTCGACGACGCGGCCGTCGCGGAAGCGGAGCTCGAGGTCGTGGACGAGCGTCCCGGGCAGGCCGAGCGGGCGCGTGGCGCGGACGACCCCGTCCGCGCGCCGCCGGTCGGGTGTCGTGAACACCTCCTCCGTCGGCAGGTTCGGCACGTGGCGCAGCCCCCACGCCGTCTCGGCCTGAGCCGACTCCCAGAGCGAGCCGGGCAGCAGCCCGACGGTGAAGTCGCTCCCGCCGCCGCGGAACCGGATCGCGTCGAAGCTGCGCTCCGTGAGCAGCTGGGCACGTTCGGCGAGCCGGTCGACGTGCCGCCGCCATGCATCGACCGGATCCGGCTCGTCCAGCCGGACCGCCGTCGCCACCGCGTCCCACAGGCGCTCGACGTCCGGCTCCCCGAACACGGCCTCTGCCCAGCCCGCGTTCGGATAGGCGGCCACCACCCACGAGATGCGCCGCTCCGTCACGACCCGAAGCATCAGGTCGTTGTACTCCGTCATCCGCGCGGCCCCGACGCGCCACTGGTCGAGTCCTCCGAGAAGCGCCGGATCGGCCTCGCCGGTAATCGTGATGCGGGCGCCACGCCGCTCGACGAGGTCCTCGAGCCGCGTGATCCAGTACGGCGGCGTCCACGCGAGCGACTCCTCCCGCCCGAGCTCGACGAGCGCCTTGCGGACATGGTTGTCCTGGTACAGCACGTCGACGTAGCGCGCCCCCGCCTGGTACGCCGTCCGCGCGAGCGCCTGCGCGAGCGGGGCGTGCTCGACGAAGGCGCTGATCTGCACGTCCTGCCCGGGCTGCAGGTTCAGCCCGACGCCGACGATCAGCCGCGCGTAAGCCTCCAGGCGGTCGTCGTTCACCACAAGGGCGAACCGTAGTCAGCGGCGGTCAAGCCGCGCTACGTGCGCGCCCGTCGAGCACGCGCAGGTAGACGTCGACGACGCGTGGGTCGAACTGCGTGCCCGCCGCCTGCCGCAGGCGGCGCAAGGCCTCCCCGGTCGAGAGCCGCTTCCGGTACGGCCGGTCGGTCGTCATCGCGTGGAAGGCGTCGCACACGAGGATGATCCGCGACTCGAGCGGGATCTCCTCCCCACGCTTGCGGTCCGGATAGCCGGCACCGTCCCACCGCTCGTGGCAGTGGCGCACGATCGGCCGGACGTCCTGGAGCCACTCGATCGGGGCGATGATCCGCTCGCCGAGCTCAGGATGCGTCTCCATGATCTCCCGCTCCTCGGCGGTCAGGCGGCCCGGCTTCGCGAGGATGGTGGACGGGATCCCGATCTTGCCGATGTCGTGGAAGAGCGCGCCGAGCTCGAGCCGCTTCAGCGCCGGCGCGTCGAGGCCGAGCTCCGTTCCCACCTCGAGCGCCATGTCGCGGATCCAGCGCGCGTGCGACGAGGTGTACTCGTCGTTCGCCTCGAGGGCGTTCGCGAGCGCCTCGACGGTGGAGAAGAACGTTCCCTCGAGGCGCTCGAAGTTGCCCGCGTTCGTGATCGCGAGCTTCGCCTGGTAGGCGATCCCGGCGAGGAGCCGGAGCTCGCGCTCCGAGAAGACGCCGGCCGTCTCCGGAACCGCGACGACGATGCAGCCGAGGCGGCCGCCGTGCGCCGTGAAGGGCGCGACGACGTACTGGCCCTTCACGAGCGGCTTGCCGCCGCCGAAGCGCTCGAGCTCGGAGGAGTCGAACGCGAACGGCTCGGTGGGCGCGAGCCCGCGCTCGGCCACCTCGCGGGGGAAGCGCCAGGCCATCACCTGCGGGAGCTCCTCGTCGCTGTAGCCTGCCGCTGCGCGCGCCTGGAGCTCGCCGGTGGCCGAATCCTGGAGCCAGACCGAGGTCCTCGACGTCCCCAGGATCGCCGCCGACAGCTCGACCACGCGGGTGAAGATCTCGTTGAGGCCCTGCGCCGTCGCCAGCTCGCGGCCGAATTCGAGCAGCGCCTTCGCGCTCTCGGCCTCGAGGCGCGCGGCCTCGTAGAGGCGCGCGTTCTCGAGCGCGACGGAGGCCTGGCCGGCGAGCACCTCGAGCAGCCGCACGTCGTCCTCGTCGAACTGGTTCACGCCGAGCTTCGAGATGCCGACGACGCCGATCACGCGCGAGCCGTAGCGGAGCGGGACGTTGATCTGCGACTCCTCGATCACATGCGTGCCTGGCACGTGGCGGCCGTACTCGCAGTCGGCCGCGTCCGGGAGCAGCAGGGACTCGCCCGTCGCGGCGACGCGGCCCGTGATGCCTTCGCCGACCTTGCACGCGAGCACATCCATCGCCGGCTCGGTCGCCGTGGTGAGGTCGCCGCGGAACGCGACCGGAACGAGGTCGTCGCCGTCGACGACGAAGACGCGGCAGTTGTGGTAGTCGATCAGCGAGCGCAGCTCGTTCGCGATCACCATCCCGATCTCGCGCACGTCGTTCAGGCGGTTGAGCTTGCCGCTCAGGCTCTGGAGCATCTTCAGGTG
>DASQWB010000157.1:0-21614 GCA_035640455.1 Gaiellaceae bacterium
AACGAGGACGTCTACGCGCGCTTCTCGAAGGACCTCTACGAGGCGATCGGCGAGTACGAGCACAACGAGAAGCGGTTCGCGAACTCGCTCAGCGTCCTGCGAGAGCAGGACCAGGACGACAAGCGCGACG
This sequence comes from Gaiellaceae bacterium, assembly GCA_035640455.1. GTDB lineage: Bacteria > Actinomycetota > Thermoleophilia > Gaiellales > Gaiellaceae > AC-50. Next base: position 131 of record DASQWB010000157.1, read on the forward strand.
CCGTCGACGCGGAGGTCTGGGCGCGGGTCGTCCGGACGCTCGCCGAGCAGCGTGTCGACCCGAAGAACACGTACTTCAAGCTCCAAACGGAGAACGCGCTGGAGGGAGCACAGTCGATCGGCGAAGGGCTTCCGCCCTCGGCGATCGAGATCGACCTCCCCGACCTCGAGCAGCAGGCCGACCTCGAGATCGTCGAGGCCAACCTCCACGCGATGCAGGCGATCTTCTTCGCGGCGACCCTCGAGGAGCTCAGGCTCTTCCAGGTCGTCGACAAGCTGATCGAGCTGTTCCAGCAGGGCATGCTCCCACTCGGGCGCGGCCCCGCCGGAAACCAGCTCTACGCGTACTGGAAGAAGACCATCGAGCGGATGACGGAGATCGAGCGCCGCAATCTCTACGCGCGGACGTTCGGGTTCCCGGGCGGCGACGCGCAGGTCGACGCCAACCGCGAGTTCCAAGACCTCTGGCTGCGCTTCGTGTCGGCGGTCTCGGCGTTCTACCGCCAGGTCTCGGTCGATGAGCTCCTGCGGGCCGAGCGGACTCGCGGGCCGGCCTCGGTGACGCAGGAGCTCGTCCGCAAGTCCGGTCGGGACCTCGCGGCGAACCTGTCGCTCCACGGCTACGGCGTCGCGTACTTCGCGGCGACCGAGCTCCAGGAGACGATCAAGGACGCGATCGCGATCCTCTCGGACGACGAGGTCAAGACGTCCTACGGCGCCCGCGACATGTTCCAGGTGATCGACCAGGTCGCGACCCTGGAGCTCCCGGGCGGAGCCCGCAACAGCATTCGCTACCGCACGATGGCGACCGCGGGAGCGGTGATCATCCGCTGGCTCGCCGACCGCGCAGAGCAGCTCGCGGCGGTGGCGGGCTCGCCGATCCTGACGTTGAACCCGGCCAACCGGACGAGCAAGACGTTCAGGACGACCAAGCCCACGACCCATCCGACGGATCAGGACCTCCTCGACGCCTGCGAGCAGTGGCTCGCCGTGACGGGCACCTCGGAGGACCGGATCGAGCAGTACGCACAGCCGGCGGAGGGGCCGAACATGACCTCGAGGCCGATCCAGATCCCGGCGGCCGTGCGAGAGGTGCTCGACTCGCAGCGTGACCTGCTCGAGTCCGTGGGCGTGAGCACGAACGGCAGGACCGGCTGAGGGTGATCGAGATGGTCGAAGAGCAAGCACTCTCGTCGGTCGTCAAGGATCGGGTGCGGAAGGCGGCCCGGCAGCTCGGCGCGGCGGATCCGCTGCTGTACGTCGGTGAGCTGCTCGAGCGGTCCTTCCCGCACCCGGTCGGCGACCCGAAGTACGCGGCGAACACGCTCACGCCGGGCGCCGCCCCCTTCGAGCCGTCGTTCTCAGAGCGGGAGCCTCACGCGCTGCGCTTCACGATCGAGCCGCTCGGGCCCGGCCCGTCGCCGGTCGCGCGGCGCGAGGAGGCGACCCGAGAGATGCGGCGGCTCGTCGGGCCGGTCTTCGGCAACGACGCGCTCCGCTGGTTCGACGAGCGAAGCGAGGAGTGGCGCGGCCTCGCTTCGCTCTCCGACCTCGAGTACGGGGCCTGGTTCGGGAGCGGGTACGACCGCGACGGCCTCACGTCGGCGAAGGTGTACTACGAGCTCCAGCCGCACCATCTGGACGCGCTTCCGCCGGCGCTCGCGAGGATCGTGAAGATCGCGCGTGAGGCGCTGCCGGGCCTCGTTCCGGCGTTCACCTCGATTGCGTGCCGCCGCGACGCCGGCGGCCAGCGGGTGACGTTCATGCACAGGGGCGTCCTGCGCCTGAGCGCCCTCGAGCCCTTGCTGCGGAGGCTCGGGCTCGCCCATCACCTCCCCGCGCTCATGCAGCTCGTCGGCGTCGCGCTCGGTGGTCGCTTCGAGCTGCCGGAGCGGACGGTTCTCCTCGGCTTCGGCGAGGCGCCCGACGGTCCGGAGCTCAAGCTCGAAGCGTTGCTCGGGATGCTGCCGGACGTCCCGCCGACGTTCCTCGACCTCGTCGCGTTGGGGCTCTCCGAGCGCCCGCGCGAGCTCCGTGCGCTCGCCCGCTGGCTGCGGGCGTTCACGCCCGAGTCGAAGGACTGGCCCGGCAACTTCTCGGTGTTCAGCATCCGGACGAGCCCGCGGACGCCGCCGCGCGTCAGCCTGTACCTGCGCCCGGTGGAGTTCGAGGTCCACCGCCGGGTCGCCGACGTTCCCGCGATGGCGGCGGTGTCGTGATGAGCGCGGCGCCGACAGCCACGGCGCCCGGCGGCGTTCCGGACGTCAGCCCCGAGACGCTCGCCACCACGCGCCAAGAGGTCGCGAAGCTCTTCCACCAGAGCGAGAGCTTCCAGAAGCTGTCGCCGCAGGCACAGGAGGAGATCGCCAACAACACCGTTCGCATCGTCAGCACGCTCGCGGAGCCCCAGGCCCGGCGTGCGGCGAAGGCGCGCGCGGCGGCGAGCGCGGATCCGTATGCGCTCGCCCTCGAGGACGCCACGAGCTCGCCGGAGATGCCGCAGTTCCGGGCGCAGGGAGCCCGCGAAGGCGCCGCGGTCGCGGGTGCCCTGCTCCAGGCCGTGAACTTCGCGGAGTTCGTGAGCGGGCTCATCAAGGGCGTCTTCCACGCGATCGTCCAGGCCTCGATCGAGCAGATGGAGGCGTACGGGCGGCTCGTGGCCGACGTCGCGAAGACCCTGAACCAGTTCCGCGACGAGAGCACGACCGACGCGCAGGGCATGGACCACCTCGTCGACAGCTTCCCGGACACGTTCATGATCGACGTCGACACGGGCGAGGACGGCAACCAGCAGCCGCGCGTCCGCCTGCGCGACGGCGTCGACGAGCAGCAGGCGCTCAAGAAGGTCCAGTCGCTGCCCGTCGAGGGCGGCCCGGTCCGGAGCCTCGACGACGACACCATCCAGGAGAAGCTCGTGCCGGCGGCCCGGACGCAGCTCGCCACGAGCCGTCAGCAGCTGCTCGCGACGATGGTGGTGATGGGCATCAACCGCATCGTCGTCACGGACGGCCGGATCGCGGCGAAGGTCCTCTACGACTTCCAGGCCCGAGACACGTTCAGCGGCAGGCTCAGCGCGACGCAGTTCGACTACGGCGACCAGTACAAGTACACGAGCGAAGGCGAGACGCAGCAGCAGCGGGAGTCGAAGGGCTACACGAGGGGGGCGGACGGGAGCTTCGAGAGCCGTGGCGGCAGCTACTACGCGCAGGGGAAGTACAAGAACACGGCCGAGCCCGTCCTGAAGCTCGTCAGCGCGACGAACGAGCAGACCGACGCGGCGCTCCAGACGAAGGCGAGCCTGGCCGGGAACGTCGACATCAACTTCAAGAGCGACTACTTCCCGCTCGAGAAGATGGCGGACTCGTTCCAGATCGCACGCATCCAGGACGCGTCGAGGCCGGGCGGTGCCGCCGCTCCGGCTGCGGCTCCCGCGGGTAGCGGCGCGACGCCGCCGCCGGCGGCACCGCCGCCGCAGCAGCAGCCGGCGACTCCTGGGAGGTAGGAGGGGCAGAGATGGCCGAGACCGCGCAAGCGCAACCGCTGCAGCAGCAGCATCGGCATCGCTGGGAAGACGCCGAGACCCTCGAGCACGTGCGCCCGGCGGTGAGGGAAGTCCTCGCGAGGTCGGAGGCATTCCGCCGCCTCCCGGCCGCCGAGCAGCAGCAGATGGCGCGCGAGATGGTCAAGGTCGCGAGCTACCTCGCGAACCCCGAGGGCATCGTCTCCGACGCGCGCGCGGCCGGCGAGCCCGTGCGGCTCGCGACGGCGCAGGCGGAGGACCCCACCGCGACAGCGGGCATGCGCGCCGCGTCCGATCCCGGGTTCGCAGGCGAGGACTTCCAGGCCGGCGCCGTCCGCCAGGGCGTCGAGCAGTTCGGCGCGCTCGTCCAGAAGGTCGACTTCCCAAAGTTCGTCAGCGGCCTCATCCAGGGCGTCTTCCAGGCGATCGTCGACTCGTCGATCCAGCAAATGCACGCCTACGGCGACCTCGTCGCCAACGTCGCGAAGACTGTCGACCAGTTCGCGCAGGACAACATCACGATGAACAACTCGCGCGACTGGCTCGCGAACAGGTTCTCGGACAAGCTCGACGTCGACACGAGCCAGGCGAGCAGCGGCTTCGCCGAGGGCGAGACGCCGCCGGCGCCGCAGCCGCGCCTCGTCGTGAAGGCCGAGGATCCGGAAGCGGCCCTGCGCGAGATCTCGTCCGACCTCGGGCTCCCGCAGCCGATCACCGACCTCTCCGACGAGAACGACGAGCTGCGCCTCGTGACGCACGCGCGCCTCGAGATGGCTCGCAGCCGCCAGCAGCTCCTCGCCTCGATGGTGATCCTCGGGATCAACCGCATCGTCGTCACGGACGGGCTGATCAACGCGAAGGTCGTCTTCGACATGCGCGCCTCCGATACGGCGAAGCGCGAGTCGAAGGCGTCGATGCACGACACCACCGAGTCGAAGGCGTCGACGGAGATGGAGGCGAGCTACGACAGCTGGTTCTCTCCGGTGTCCGGGTCGATGAAGGCTTCGGCGAGCACGGACCACGTGGCGACGGTCGAGTCCTCCGTCGACGACACGTCGGAGTCCAAGGCCGAGGTGAAGGCGAAGCTGACCGGCGAGGTGCGGGTCAACTTCAAGAGCGACTACTTCCCGATGGAGAAGATGGCGAGCCCGGAGATGATCGCGGCGATCCAGGGGAACGCGACGCCGAGGACGAAGCCTGGCACGGCCCCGGCCGCCGCCGCACCGGCCGCCACGGCGCCTCCCGCTCCGGCGCCTGCGCCGGCACGGACGTGACCGCGATCCCCATCACGCGGCGCGACGCCCCCTCACCCGCGCCCGCCGCCGTCGACGAGCACGGCGTCGACCGCGCGATCGCGCTCGGTCGGCGCCTCGTCGCGGCGGTGCGCGCGTACGCGGCGGCGCTCGACCTGCCGGAGCTCACGCCGATCGAGCTGCCGCCGGTCGTCGGCTCCGAGGCCGACCAGGCGAACCTCCGCGCGGTCGCGCCCCTCTACCTCGCCTCCGAGCTCGAGCAGACGGGCCTCGTCGTAGCGCTCGAGATGCTCGCGGGGATCTTCGCCACCGGCGGCATCCAGACCGACCTCGGCCCTGCCGGGCCGCTGTTCGCGACGTTCTGGCACGAGCGGGGCCAACGGTTCACGCGCGAGGAGCGGCACGCCTTCTACGCGCGGCTGTTCGGCGACGACTCCGGGCCCGCGCTCGCCGCAGCCGGCGGCCGGAACGCCGAGTTCGACGAGCTCATGATCGACCTCGCGGAGGCGCTCTACCGCTTCGGCTCGGACAGCCTGGGCCCGCTCCCCGCGAATGCCGAGAGGATCCGGGAGGCGGCGGCGCAGCTCGCAGCGAATCTCTCGCCGCGGAGCGGCGGCATGACGGCCTACGCAGCCCACGACCTCCTCGAGACGATCGCCTCCGCGATCCAGATCTTCAAGCAGCCGGCCGTTCAAGCCGCGCTCGGCGCGCGCTCCCTCTGGACGGCGGTGCGGAGCGCGAGCGAGCGCTACGTGCACACCGACGCCGACATCGACGCGCACGTCACACGGGGGAAGGCGGGGCAGCTCCTCCTCGCGTGGCTCGCCGAGACCGTGCCGCGGCTCGGCGACGTCGCGGCGGTCGCGGCCCCCGACGATCCGGTGATCGCGGCCGCTGCCGCCTGGCTCGAGGCGAGCCTGAGCATCCGCCAGCGAGAAGCCCGGGCGGCGGCCGCGAGAAGCTAGGCATGCCGCCGCTGCCGGACCCGCTGCCGCACGTCCGGAAGATCGTCCGCTCCCTCCTCCTCTCGTCGCCGGCCTTCAACGAGCTGGAGCCCGAGAAGCGGAACGAGCTCGCCGAGTCGATGGTCAAGGTCTGCCACGCGGCCGCGCTGCTCGTCCGCGAGGAGGTCGAGAGCGACGCGCAGACGCGAGCTCCTCGGCCCGCTCCGGCGCTCGCGGTCGCCCAGGGCGCGGGCGACGCCTTCTCCGGGGTCGCCGCGCAGCGCGTCGCCGGCACGACGCAGCAGATCCTGAACGCCGTCTCGTTTCCGCGCTTCGTCACCGACCTCATCAACGGCGTGTTCAAGGCGATGATCGACTCGAGCATCCAGCAGATGAACGCGTACGTCGAGCTGCTGAACAACGTGGCGTCGTCGACCGAGGGCTTCGCCGACTCGCAGATGAGCGAGGACCGCGCCCGCCAATGGCTGGTGGAGCACTACGGATCGCTCCAGCTCGTGCCCTCGGAGGACGGCGACGAAGGAGGAAGCCTGGTCCTCGAGCTTCGGGAAGGTGCGTCGATGCCCTCCGCCGACGCGCTCCGCACCGACCTCGGGCTCGACCCGGGAGAGAGCGTGCCGGCCGGCGACCCGGAGGCGCTCGTCCCCTTCGCCCGGCGCCACCTGGCCAAGTCCCGCCAGGGCATGCTCGCGACGATGGTCATGCTCGGGATGCAGCGCATCGTGGTCGAGAGCGGGCGGATCAACGCTTCGATGCGCTTCCACATCGACACCCGGAGCGTGGCGCAGGAAGACCGCGGGAGCAGGTTCGACATGACGAACCAGATCAACGCCGCCGGAAGCTACGGATTGGGCGCGTGGGGCGTCTCGGCGAGCATCTCGAACACGATCGGCTACGTCTCGACCGAGCGGACGCAGACGACCGAGGAGATGAACACCGAGCTCGACCTCAACTCGTCGGTCGAGGTCGTCTTCAAGAGCGACTACCTGCCCCTGAACCGTCTCGCGACGAACGACCAGGTCTCGCGCATCCGCGAGAACAGCCGCAACCCGGAGGCCGAGGCGCAGGCCGCACAGCAGGCGCGCGACGCTCGGATCGCCGCTCAGGTCGCGGACGAGACCGCGCGCCGCAGCTCGCTCGACCTCACGCCGCGTTCCGTCACCCCGCCGGCGCCGGGTGCGCCCGGCACGGTCGAGCAAGCCCGGCGCGCCCGCGAAGAAGGCGGGTCGAGCAGCGAGACCGGCGTCCGAAGCGGCGGCCGCGCGGGAGGAAGCGGAGGCGCCGGCGGCACCGGAGGTGCGGCGCAGGACGGTCGCAGTGGCACCTCGAGCTCCGCTGGCGGGGGCGGCAGCACGCCTGCTGCGGGCGGGAGAACCAGCCCGGCCGGAGGCGGCGGAGGCGGCGGAGGCGGCGGAGGCGGCGGAACGACGCCCGCTGCGGGCGGCGGCGCCGGCGGAGGCGGCGGAACGACGCCGGCCGCGGGCAGCGGCACGACGCCGGCCGCAGGCGGTGGAGCCGGCGGAGGCGGCGGAACGACACCGGCCGCAGGCGGTGGAGCCGGCGGAAGCGCGACCGGTACAGGCGGCGGAGGTACGGCGCATGCAGGCGGCGGGAGCGACACATCGAGCCGTGGTGGAGGCTCCGGCGGTTCGGCGCCGGCCGCTCGCGCGCCCGGGACGAGGGCGCCTGCGTCGAGGTGAGCCTTCGGGCCCACCGCCTCGCGGCCAGGACGGGCTAACGGCAACAGCCTCGCGGCGACCGGCCGCGCTGCTCGCCCCGATGTGGCGTCTAGACGCCCTTCGGGGCCTGTGCTGCTTCGCTCGCCCTCGCAGTCGCCGCCTGCACAGGATGCTCGTCGAATCCGTACTTCAGGATCGGCCGCTTCACCGCCTGCACCTCGTCGAGGCGGCCGACCGGTCGGTCATGCGGAGCCTCGCGGAGCAGCTCGGGCTCTTCCTCCGCCTCGCGCGCGATCGCGAGCATGGCGTCGCAGAAGGCGTCGAGGGTCTCCTTCGTCTCCGTCTCCGTCGGCTCGACCATGAGCGCCTCCGGGACGATCAGGGGGAAGTAGATCGTCGGCGGGTGGAATCCGTAGTCCATGAGCCGCTTCGCGACGTCGAGCGCCGTGATCCCATACTGCCGCTTGAGGTTGCGGGCCGACAGGACGAACTCGTGCATGCACAACCGGTCGAAGGGCAGCTCGTAGGCCTCCTTCAGGCGCGCGAGGACGTAGTTCGCGTTCAGGACTGCGGCCTCGGACATCTCCCGGAGGGCCGGGCCGTACGCGCGGATGAAGGCGTACGAGCGGACGAACACGCCGAACGGCCCGGTGAACGCCCGCACCTTCCCGATCGACTTCGGGCGGTCGTAGTCGAGCCGGAAGCGCTCACCGTCCCGGACGACGGCGGGAACGGGCAGGAACGGCTCCAGCGTCTTCCGGACCGCGATCGGCCCGCCGCCGGGACCGCCGCCGCCGTGGGGCTGCGAGAACGTCTTGTGCAGGTTGATGTGGACGATGTCGAAGCCCATGTCGCCGGGCCGCGAGATGCCACAGACGGCGTTCAGGTTGGCGCCGTCGTAGTACATGAGCGCACCCGCGCCGTGGAAGATGCGCTGGATCTCCTCGATGTTCTCGTCGAAGAGCCCCAGCGTCGAGGGGTTCGTGAGCATGAGGCCGGCCGTTCGCCGGCCGACCTTGCCGCGGAGGTCGTCGAGGTCGATGTTGCCGCGCCGGTCGGTGCGGACGTCGACGAGCGAGTAGCCCGCCATCGTGACGCTGGCCGGATTCGTCCCGTGGGCGGTGTCCGGGACGACGATCTCGGCGCGGTCGCCTTCTCCCCGGTCGGCGAAGTAGGCACGCATCAGCATCAGTCCTGTCACCTCGCCCTGCGACCCCGCCGCCGGCTGGAGCGACACGGCATCGAGCCCCGTGACCTCGGCCAGGATCTCCTGCAGCCGCCACTCGAGCTCGAGCGCGCCCTGCGCCCCGTCCTCCTCCTGCAGCGGATGGAGGTCGCGGAATCCGGGCAGCGCGACGACGCGCTCGTTCACCCGGGGGTTGTGCTTCATCGTGCACGAGCCGAGCGGGTAGAAGCCGGTGTCGATCCCGAACGTGCGTGTCGCGAGCTCGCTGAAGTGCCGGACGACCTCCGGCTCGGCGAGCTCGGGCAGGCGCGGCGGACGCTCGCGGCGCAGCTCGTCCGGTACGTCACCGGGCGGGAGCTCGTACCGGGGCAACGTGGAGGCGCGGCGGCCCGGGCGGCTCTTCTCGAAGACGAGCTTCACGGCGCGGCGACCTCGGCGAGAACCGTGGCGAGGCGGTCGACGTCGGCCGGGGAGCGCCGCTCCGTGACGCACACGAGGAGCGCGTCGTCGAGCCCTTGGTAATCGCGGCCGAGCGCGTAGCCGGGATGGACACCCTTTCGGCGCGCTTCCATGACGACTTCCGACGCCGGCCGTCCGACTCTCACGGCAAACTCCTTGAACGTTGTCCGTTCAGGGAACACCAGCTCGAGTCCCGCGTCTTGGAGCCGCTCGCGCGCGTACCTGCCGAGCGCGAGGCAGGTCTCCCCCAGCTCGCGGAGTCCCTCCGGCCCGAGCCACGAGAGGTGCATCAGCCCTGCGAGCGCCAGCAGGGTCTGGTTGGTCGTGATGTTCGATGTCGCCTTCTCGCGCCGGATGTGCTGCTCGCGCGTCTGGAGGGTGAGGACATAGCCGCGCTTGCCCGCGGCGTCTACCGTCTCGCCGACGATCCGGCCCGGCATGCGGCGGATGAACTCCGAGCGTGCGGCGATGAAGCCGTAGTGCGGGCCTCCGTACGACTGGTAGTTGCCGGCGCCCTGGCCTTCGCCGATCGCAAGCGCGCAGCCGTACGCGCCGGGTGCTTCGAGAACTCCGAGTGAGATCGGATCGACGTGCGCCACCGGCAAGCCCCCGGCCTCGTTCGCCGCCGCTGCGAGGTCAGGTCCCGGCTCGAGGCAGCCGAAGAAGTTCGGCTGCTGGAAGATGACGCACGCGGCGTCCTGCGCAGCTTCGCGCAGCTCGTCCGGATCCGTGATCCCACCGTGGTGCGGAACCTCGGTGACCTCGAGGCCGAAGCCGGGCGCGTAGGTCTTCACAACCTGCCGCACCTGCGGGTGCAAGGCCTCGGCGAGGACGACCTTCGACCGGCCTGTCGCATGCTTCGCGAGGAAGCATGCGTCGGCAGCGACCGTCGTCCCGTCGTAGCCCGACGCGTTCGAGACGTCCATCCCGGTGAGCTCGCAGACGGCGGTCTGGTACTCGAAGATCGCCTGGAGCACGCCCTGGCTCATCTCGGGCTGGTAGGGCGTGTAGGCCGTCAGGAGCTCGCCGCGCGAGAGGATGGCGTCGACGACCGCCGGAACGTAGTGGTCGTAGATACCCGCGCCGAGAAACGAGAGCTCGACGCCGGCGTGCGCGTTGCGTGCGGCTAGCTCCTCGAGGTGCGTCACGAGCTCGGGCTCCGAAAGGGCGGGATCGAGGGCCAGCTCGCGGTCGAAGCGGACACCGCGCGGGATCTGCTCGAAGAGCTCGTCCAGCGAGACGACGCCGATCGCCTCGAGCATCTCCTCCCGATCGGCGTCGGTGAGCGAGAGGAATCGCGTCACTGCTCGGCGAGGAGCTGCTTGTAGGCCTCCGCGTCGAGGAGCGAGTCGACCTCGTCCGGCTCCGAGAGGCGGATGCGGACGAGCCAGCCCTCGCCGTAGGGGTCCTCGTTCACGATCTCCGGCTTGTCGACCACCCTGCCGTTCACCTCGACGACCTCCCCCGAGAGCGGGGCGATCAGCTCCGAGACGGCCTTGACCGACTCGACCTCTCCGTACGACGAGTCCTTCGAGACCTGCGCCCCTTCCTCCGGCGGCTCGAAGTGCACGAGCTCACCGAGCGCGTCCTGTGCGAACCACGTGATGCCGAGCGTCGCCTCCTCGTGCTCGACGCGCGCCCAGTCGTGCTCGGAGTGGTACTTGAGGTCGTCGGGATAGGTCTCGGTTGCCGGCACTCGCTCCTCCTCTAGTCCTCGCGCTTGTAGATCGGCTTCTTCACCACGCGGGCCTTGCGGGGGCGACCGCGGACGTCGATCGTGATCTCGCTCTCCGGAGCCGCCAGCGCCGCCTCGACGTAGCCCATGCCGATGCCGACGTCGAGCATCGGCGAGAGCGACCCGGAGGTCACCTCACCCCCTTCCTCGATCGGCATCCCCGCGCGCGGGATCGCCTTGTCCACCATCACGAAGGCGGAGAGCCGCCGCCACGGGCCCTCGGCCTTCACACGCCGCAGCTCGTCGACGCCGGTGAACTCCTTGTCGAGCGCGCAGACCCACCCGAGCCCGGCCGAGATCGCGTCCGTCTCGGGCGTGATGTCGTTGCCGTGCAGCGGGTAGCAGACCTCGAGCCGCAGGGTATCGCGCGCGCCGAGACCGCACGGCTTGACGCCTCGCTCCAAGACGGCGTCCCAGAGCGTCGCGGCATCGTCCGCCTCGACGAGGAGCTCGACGCCTCGCTCGCCGGTATACCCGGTGCGGTTGACCATGCACTCGACGCCATCGACCTCCCCCGGCGCGAAGGTGAACGGCGGCGCGTCCGGCAGGCCGAGCCGCTCGATCGAGCGCGGCCCCTGCACCGCGAGCAGCGCGTACTCGTCGGACACGTCCCGGACGTCCGAGCCGCACAGCTCGCGCTCCTTCAGCCATTCGTAGACGGCGCGCCGGTTCGAGGCGTTCACGATCAGCAGGTAGCGGGTGCTGTCGAGCTCGTAGACGATCAGGTCGTCGACGATCCCGCCACGCTCGTTCGTGAGCAGCGTGTACTGCGCCTGCCCGGCGTCGATCCGCTCGAGGTCGTTCGACAGGAGACCCTGCAGCAGCTCACGGGCCCGCGGCCCTTCGACCTCGAGCTCGCCCATATGCGACACGTCGAAGACGCCGCAGTCGGTGCGGACGGCGCGGTGCTCCGGGATGACCCCCTCGTACTGCACCGGCATCTCCCAGCCGGCGAACGGCACGAGGCGGGCGCCGAGCGCGACGTGGCGGTCGTGGAGCGGCGTTCGCTGCAGGGTCTGCATCGCGGACGGATGCTACTCGTTGCCGTCAGGGCTCCCGCGCGGCGAGGCGCCCGCGTCCGGCCCGCCTAAACGGCGCCGCTCCGACGTGAACGCCGGAGCGGCTGACCGGGTCATCAGCGGGCCGACTCGAACGAGCCAGCCCTGAGGGCACACGGCACGGCTTTGACGGCCCCCGGCGAGCAGAAACATCGTCTACCGACCGATCGCTTGACGCGACCGGACTCGAGTGAGACCTTTCCTATAGGCAGGCGTTAGGAGACCCAATGTCGGTGGCGGCGATCCTACGGAAGCGGACGAAGCGGCATCTCTGGCCGATCCTCGTGGCAGGGGTCGGCGTCGCGTGTGCCGCCGCGGCCGGATCGGCCGGCGGCGCGGCGCAGAGCTCGCACGCCACGGCCCTTAGCTTCAAGCTCGAACACTTCCTCTGCTACTCGATGACGTCCTCGGGCTTCCAGGCCCGAACCGTGGTCGTCCGGGATCAGTTCAAGCAGCGGCGCAAGATGCGGCTCACCGTCCCAGGGCCGCTCTGCAACGTGGCGAGCAAGAACGGGAGCCGCATCTTCGACCGGCGCCGGCACCTGCTCTGCTACACCGCCCGCTCATCGGGGCGCTTCCGCTCCCGGCAGGTCGTGGTGACGAACCAGTTCGGCAAGACCAAGCTCGCCCTGTCGGCGCCGAAGGCGCTCTGCGTGCCCTCGGCCAAGAGCCTGACGACGAAGCCGGCCGAGCAGCCGAAAGGCCTCGACCACTTCCAGTGCTACCCGGTGCAGCTGCTCTCGACCGTCCGCCTTCGCCGGGTCATCGTCGCGGACGAGTTCGGCAAGCACAAGTACGTCGTCCGCCGCCCGCTCAACCTCTGCAACCCGGCGAGCAAGAACGGCTCGAACATCTCGAACCCTCGCGACCACCTGCTCTGCTACGTGTTCGACCAGATCCGCGGGTTCGAGCCGCGCCGGGCGCTCGTGACGAACCAGTTTGGTGACCTCCCGGTCGTCGCGCTGATCCCGAAGCTCCTCTGTCTGCCCTCCCTGAAGCGCCTCCTGCCCCCGCGGCTGCCCGACCTCACCGTGAAGATCGATCCAGCCTCGTTCGGCCAGTCCTGCCCGGGTGGCACCGGAACGTGCGTGACGACGTTCGCCTTCACGGTCATGAACGTCGGCGCCGGTGCGAGCGGGGCGTTCGACGTCCTCGCCACCGCAGACCCGGGACAGACGACGACCCTGAGCGTCGCCGGGCTGGCCCCCGGGGCGTCGGCGACGCGAACGGCGTCGCTCGGCCCCGACGGCGATTGTTTCGACCCCAACTGCACCGTCTCCGTCACGGTCGACTCCGGCAACGTCGTGACCGAGACGAACGAGTCGAACAACACCGACTCGGTCACCGCGCCCCCGTAGCGGGCTCGCCGACGGACGCTACTCGTCGCGCAGGAAGGACGGAACCTCGAGGATCTCGTCCGAGACCTCGAAGCCCTCGCGCGCCGGAGCGCGCTCGGCCGGCTCCTCCAAGGGCGCGCCGATCTCGCGCCGCCGCCGGCGGCGCTGGGGGCCGAAGCCGGTCGCGATCACCGTCACGCGCACCTCGTCCTCGAGGCCTTCGTCGATCACGGCGCCGAAGATGACGTTCGCGTTCTGGTCGGCTGCGCCGGTTACGACCTCGGCGGCCTCGTTCACCTCGAACAGGCCGATGTCCTTCGGCCCCGTGATGTTGAGGAGGATCCCGGTCGCGCCTTCGATCGAGGCCTCGAGGAGCGGCGAGGAGACCGCAGTGCGGGCGGCCTCGGCGGCCCGGCTCTCGCCCGAGGCGACGCCGATCCCCATCAGCGCCGAGCCCGCGTCCCGCATGATCGTGCGCACGTCGGCGAAGTCGAGGTTCACGAGGCCGGGGACCGTGACGAGGTCGGTGATCCCCTGCACACCCTGGCGGAGGATGTCGTCCGCCATGCGGAACGCCTCGACGATCGACGTCTTCTTCTCCACGACCTGGAGCAGGCGGTCGTTCTCGATCACGATCAGCGTGTCGACGCGCTCGCGTAGGTTCTCGATCCCGCGCTCGGCGTTCTCCGCCCGCACGCGCCCCTCGAATGCGAACGGCCGCGTCACGACGCCGACGGTCAGCGTGTCGAGCTCGCGAGCCAGCTCGGCGAGGATCGGCGCGCCGCCGGTTCCGGTTCCGCCGCCCTCGCCGGCGGTGACGAACACCATGTCCGCGCCCTTGAGCGCCTCCTTCAGCTCGTCGCGGCTCTCCTGCGCGGCCGCGTGGCCGACGACCGGATCGGCGCCCGCGCCGAGGCCTCTCGTCACCTTCGCGCCGATGTGGATCTTCACGTCGGCGTCGCACATGAGAAGCGCCTGCGCGTCCGTGTTCACCGCGATGAACTCGACGCCCGAGAGGCCGGCGTCGACCATGCGGTTGACGGCGTTCGTCCCTCCGCCGCCGATGCCGACGACCTTGATGACGGCGAGGTAGTTACCGGATTGATCTCTCACTCTCGACCTGCCTCAGCGTGAACCTTCGGTGGAGCCTGCGATCACGGCGCACCTGAGGGTACGTCGCGAAGTCTCGCATGTCAACGAGAATCGGCATTGACCGGATGTCATAACCCTCAACCTCGACTTGCGACTTGAGGGTTCGGCGTGGCGGTGCCCGGCGGCGGCGACCCTGCGACCGGTCGCGCCGGCAGGCTGACGTCGAGGTAGGCTTCGCCGCGAACGCGCGGCAGGATGCGCGCCGCGACGGCGAGCTTGAGCGGGAGCGCATCGTCGGCTCCGAGCCGTAGATCGAGGCCTGACCGCAAGCCGAAGACGAGCCCTCCGTCGACGACCGAAACGTCGCGCACGTGGGCGCGGAAGCCGACGCGGCGCGCGAGGGCGAGCGTGGTCGCCGCACGCCCGCCTTCTTCGGCGGCGAGCCTCTCGCCGACGGCGACGGCGACGCCTCGCGGGAGCCAGATCCGCGGCAGCCGGCGCCGCGCGCCCCGCGGCAACGTGCTCAAGACGCGAGCGTCGGTCGACACGAGCCAGGACGACGCGCCCTGGCGAACAACCGCGACCGGCTGCTCCGGGACGACCACCACACGGAGCGTGTTCGGGAAGGCGCGGTCATAGGTCACGCGCCGCACCTCGGGCACGGCTGCGAGCCGGTCCTCGACATCGGAGCCGTGCAGCGCAAGGAGGCTCTTCCCCTCGAGCGGCCGCAGCGCCGCCCGGACGTCGGCCGCCGCCGGGCCGCGCACGCCGGTGACCTCGATCGACCGCACCGCGAAGATCGGCGTCATCCGCGCAATGAGATAGACCAGGCCGGCGGCGCCGACCGCGGCGGCCGCAATCACGATCGACCGCCCCGTGGGGACGAGGCGGGCGAGGCGCGCGAGGTCGAGCGTGCCCAGCCGCCGGCGATCCGGAAACGGGACGACCGCCACGGCGCCCACTTCGCCGCCCTCCCGCGCGCT
Source organism: Gaiellaceae bacterium (assembly GCA_035640455.1). GTDB lineage: Bacteria > Actinomycetota > Thermoleophilia > Gaiellales > Gaiellaceae > AC-50. The sequence goes on from DASQWB010000157.1 coordinate 15,394, forward strand.
CCTACCGGCGTCGAGATCAGCGGTGAACGCGACGCTGGTCGGCGCCTCGGCTGACCCGCTGGCTCGCTGGTCGAGCGACCCGAATCGGAGGGCAAGGGCGGGATCGCTGCCGCTAGGCGCGCCGCGCCGACGCGCCCCGGTCGCACAGGCGACACGTCCGCTTCCGACACCGGTGACTGTCACGTGACAGTCACCGCCGGCGCGCGCGGACACGTCCGCCGCCCGGCTGAGGTTTGGAAGTCGTTCGACCCTGGCGGCGCCCCTCAGCCCTCACGCCAGCTCGATCGGCCCGAGCAGCTCGACCTCGTGCTGGAGCTCGACGCCGAACTGCTCGCGCGCACGGCGGCGCGCCTCCTGCATGAGGGCGAGCGCATCGGCGGAGCGGGCGCCGCCGGCGTTCTCGATGAAGTTCGCGTGCCGCGGCGAGATCTGCGCGCCGCCGATCCGGTGGCCCTTCAGGCCACAGGCCTCGAGCATCCGCCCCGCCGACAGCTCGTGCTCGGGGTTCTTGAATACGCTGCCGAAGGTGCGTTTGTTCGTCGGCTGCGCCGCCTTCCGCAACGCCTGGAGCTCGGCGATCGTCGCCTTGATCTCGTCGGGCGGGCGCGGCGTGAGCCGGAACTCGGCGCGGGCGACGACCTCCCCGTGCCGCAGGTCGGAGTGCCGGTAGCGGAGTCCGAGCTCGGCTGGCGAGCGCCACGCGGCGCCGCCGCCGTCGACGACGAGCGCCCGAACGAGGATTTCCCCCCAGTCGCCGCCGTACGCGCCGGCGTTCATCCAGACGCCGCCGCCGACGGTGCCCGGGATCGCGCACGCGAACTCGAACCCACCGAGCGAGGCCGCCCGGGTCCGGTGGAGGCAGACGGCGTTCGCGGCGCCGCCGCCGGCGACGAGGAGCTCACCGTCCACGTCGACCGCGGCGAGCTCGCCCGCGAGCCGGAGGACGAGCGCCTCGACGCCCTCGTCCGCCACGAGCAGGTTCGAGCCGAGGCCGACCGTCGCGACCGGGAGGCTTCGCTCTCGCGCCCACGCGAGCGCCTCGTCGAGCTCCGCGAGCGTCTCGGGCCGAGCGAAGGCGCGCGCCGGTCCGCCGGTGCCGAGGGTCGTGTAGCGAGCGAGGGAGACGCTCTCCTCGATCCTCACCGCAGCGCCTCCAGGACGAGCGGCGCGGCGCGGTCGACGTCGCCGGCTCCGACGACGAGGACGACGTCGCCCGCGGACGCCCACTCGGCGACGACGCGGGCCCCGTCGGCCGGATCGGGCGCCCAGCCGATCGGCATCCCCGGCCGCGCCTCCGCGAGCGCGTCGACGACCGCCTTCCCGGAGACCCCCGGCGGAACCTCCTCGCGCGCGGCGTAGATCTCCGAGACGCACGCCGAGTCGGCCTCGGCCAGGGCGCTGCCGAGCTCGCGGGCGAGGTGGCGCGTGCGCGACGGCAGGTGCGGCTGGAAGAGGACGTGGACGCGGTCACCGCGCTCGCGCGCCGCCGCCAGCGTCGCCGCGAGCTCGGTCGGGTGATGCGCGTAGTCGTCGTAGACGGCGACGCCTCGCTCCTCGCCCACGAGCTCGAACCGCCGGCCGACGCCGCGGAACTCACGCAACGCGCGCGCGGCCTCGGCGCGGTTCTCGCCCGCGAGCTCCAGTGCGGCGAGGGCGGCGGCGCCGTTGCGGCGGTTGTGCTCGCCGGCCAGGTGCGGGAGCGCGTCCGCCGGCAGCGGCTCGAGCTCCGAGCCGCGGACGGCCACGCGCACGTCGCCCAGCCAGCGCTCGAAGAGCTCGGCGATCTCCGCCTCGGAGACGAAGGTGACGTGGTGGTCGAGCTCGACGTTCGTGACGACCCCGATGTCGGGCCGCAGGAGCTCGACGGTACGGTCGGACTCGTCGCCCTCGACGACGAGCCAGCCCTCGCCGGTGCCGACGTTCCCATCGAGCTGCGGCGCCTCGGCTCCAACGAGGAAGGCCGGGTCGCGACCGAGCTCGCGGAGGACGAAGGCGATCATCGCGCTCGTCGTCGACTTGCCGTGCGTCCCGGCGACGACGATCGAGCGGCGCAGCGAGACGAGCTCGGCGAGGAACTCGGCGCGGCTCTGGCCGGCGACGGTCGGGTAGGCGCTCGAGACGACGATCTCCCAGCCCTGCGGGAGCTCCGGCTCGGGCGAGACGACCAGCTTGATCCCTGCCGCGCGCACGACCGCGAGGTACGGCGTCTCGTTGCGATCCCAGCCGCCGACCTCGGCCCCCCACGCGCGCGCGAGGACCCCGTAGGCCGAGAGACCGGCGCCGCCGATCCCGACGAGCCAGATCTGCCTACCGGCGAGCGGCTGCAAGCTCCATCAGCTCCTCGGCGATCCGCTCGGCCGCGTCGGGGCGCGCGGCGGCGAGCATGGCGTCCCGCATGCGCGCGAGCCGCTGCGGGTTGGCGAGCAGCTCGCGCACGAGTGACTGTCCCTGGGACGGGTCTCGCACGGCCACGGCTCCTCCGGCGCTGACGAAGTGCTGCGCGTTCAGCCACTGGTGGTCGCCGCTCGCGTAGGGATAGGGGACGAGGACGGCCGGGACGCCGGCTGCGGCCAGCTCCCACACGGTTCCCCCAGCGCGCGAGAGCGCGAGATCCACCGCGCCCAGGGCCGCGCCGAACTCGTCCGTCGAGGGCAGGAGGACGTAGTCGGAGCGCGACACGCGCCGCCGAAGCGCTTCGAAGTCCCGTTCGCCGGAGAGGTGCAGGACGGCGATCCCGTCGGCGCCGAAGGCCTCGACTGCGAGCTCGTTCAGCGCGTGCGCACCGGCCAGGGCGCCGAAGACGCCGAGCACGAGCCCGTCCGGCGGCAAGCCGAATCGGGCGCGCGCCTCGGAGCGCGGGACGGCGCGCGAGCGCGAAGGGAGCGGCCGACCGACGACGTGGTACTTCCGGCCGCGTCTCCCGGGGATCTCGTAGGCGAGGAAGACGCGCCGGGCGAACGGCGCCGCGAGCCGGTTCGCGAGGCCGAGGCGCGCGTCGGCCTCGGTCAGCGCCGCGGGAATTCGCAGCGTCCAAGCGGCGAGCGCCATCGGTCCCGCCACGTAGCCGCCCGCGCCGAGGACGACGTGCGGCCGGCGCGCGCGCAGGATCCTGCGGCACGCGACCGGCGCCCGCCCCGCTTGGAGGAGCGCGCGCAGCAAGGCCGGGTTCAACCGGCGCGGGAAGCCGGAGACCTGAAACGCGTCGAAGGCGAACCCGGCCTCAGGAACGAGCCGCGCCTCGACGCGATCCGGCGACCCGGCGAACGTCACGCTCGCGCCGCGCTCCCGCAGCGCGTCGGCCACCGCGAGCGCGGGCAGGACGTGCCCCGCCGTCCCGCCGGCCGCGATCAGGCACCGCAGCTCGTCTCGTCTGGACATGGCCACCGGCGATGTTAAGGAGGACGCCCACCGACGCGAGCTGGACGACGAGGCTCGACCCGCCGTACGAGACGAACGGGAGGGGGATCCCGGTCAGCGGCGCGAGGCCGAGCACCGCGGCCAGGTTGATCACCGCCTGCCCGCAGACGAGTGCGACGATCCCCGCCGCGAGGCGCTTGCCGAACGGGTCGCGCGAGACGAGCGCGATGCGCAGACCGGCGTAGGCGAAGACCGCGTACGCGAGGATGAGCGCCGTCGTCCCGATCAGCCCGAGCTCCTCGCCGATGACCGCGAAGATCATGTCCGTGTGGGCCTCGGGCAGGTAGTTCACCTTCTGGATGCCCTGGCCGAGACCGTCGCCGAAGACTCCACCGGACCCGAGTCCGATCATGGCCTGGACGGTCTGGAAGCCGGCGCCCTGTGCGTCGTGCCAGGGATGGAGGAAGCTGAAGATGCGCGCGCGCCGGTACGGCTCGAGCCAGATCGCCGCCAGGCCGAGCGTCACCGCGATCCCGAGCCCGCCGGCGAGCGTCCGCGGCGGCGTGCCGGCGACGAGCAGGACCGCGGCCAGCATGACGACGATCGCGATCACCGTCCCGAGGTCGGGCTCGAGAAGGATCAGGCCGCCGAAGAGGGCGACGAGGAGCCCGATCGGGCGCAGGAGCTCACGCAGCGTCTGCGGCGGGCGGCGGCGGGCGAGATGAGCTGCGGCCCAGACGGCAAGCGCGAGCTTCGCGAGCTCGGAAGGCTGGAAGGCGGCGGGGCCGAGCGTGAGCCAGCGGCGGGCGCCGTTCACCGGCGTGCCCGCGACGAGGACGAGGGCGCAGAGAGCGAGGCTCGAGAGGACAAGGCCTGGGGCCAGACCCTTGAGCTTCCGGTAGTCGAGCCGGGACGCGCCGGTCAGCAGCACGACGCCGAGGACGGCGTACGCCGCTTGGCGCTTCAGGTAGGCGCTCGGGTCTGCGTTTCCGAGCGCGGCCGCGGCGGACGTGGCGCTGTAGACCATGACGAGCCCGAACGCGACCAGGCCGAGCGTCACCAGCACCAGCAGGCGCGACTCCAGCTCCCCTTTCCGCATTCAGGACAGGTTCTGCACGAGACGCCGGAACTCCTCGCCGCGGCGCTCGAAGTTCTCGAACTGGTCGTAGCTCGCGCACGCGGGTGAGAGGAGCACGATCTCGCCCGGCTCGGCCGCCGCGGCGGCGGCGCGCACCGCCGTCCCGAGGTCGCCGCTCCTCTCGTAGGGCACTCCGGTGGCGTCGAGCGCCCGCGCGAGGTCGTCCGCCGCCTCGCCGATGAGGTACGCGCGGCGGACGCGCGGCTCGAGCTCGCGAGCAAACGCGCCGAAGTCCTCGCCCTTCAGCGAGCCGCCGAGGACGAGCCGGAGCGGTGCGTCGAACGCGGCCACGCCCCGCCGGGCCGCGGCCGTGTTCGTCGCCTTCGAGTCGTTCACGTAGCGGACCCCGCGCAGCTCGCGGGCGAGCTCGAGGCGGTGCTCGACGCCGGGGAAGGTCCGGAGCCCCTCCGCGATCGCTACGTCGTCGATGCCGGCCGCGCGGGCGGCCGCCGTCGCCGCGGCGGCGTTCTCGCGGTTGTGCGCGCCCGGGATGCGCGGTTCGGCCGGGAGCGGATCGTCGGCCGCGAACTCGATCCCATCCAGGCCGAGCCCGCGCGGCACGACGGCGACGTCGGTCCGTTCGAAGATGCGCAGCTTCGCGTCGCGGTAGGCGTCGAAGGTGCCGTGGCGGTCGAGGTGGTCCGGCTCGAGGTTCAGGAGCACCGCGACGCGGCAGCGCAGCTCGTGGATGTCCTCGAGCTGGAAGGACGAGAGCTCGCAGACGATCCACTCGGCCGAGCGTGCGGCGGTGAGGGGCGAGCCGACGTTTCCGGCGACGACGACGTCCCTCCCCCCGGCGCGGAAGATCGCGCCGAGGAGCTCGCACGTCGTCGTCTTGCCGTTCGTGCCGGTGACCCCGACGATCGCGGGCGCCGCGAGCAGCCGGTAGCCGAGCTCGACCTCGCTCCAGACGGGGATCCCGCCGGCGCGCGCCTCAACGACGAGCGGGTTCTCGCCGGGGACGCCGGGGCTCTTCACCACGAGCCCGACGCCGTCGAGGAGCGCGAGGTCGTCGTCGTTCCCGAGCTTCCGGTCAGCGCGCACGACATCGACCCCGCGCGCGCCGAGCGCCGCCGCCGCGGCGGTGCCCGACCGAGCTATCCCGATGACGAGCACGCGCTGCGGTAGCGTCAGCATCGGCTAAGCCTGCCCGATGCAAGCTCTACTGCTTCGGAGCGAACAAGATGATGAAGCCGAACGCCGCGCCGACTGTGACGGTCGGCGCGACGACGATCGCGCCGAGCGCCGCGCCCCGGCGCGCTCCCGTCTCGCGACCGAGAGCACGGACGGCGCTGTAGGTCGCCGCCACCTCGAGCACGATCGCGAGCGGCAGCGCGAAGAAGGCAAGCACGCCGTCGCCCAACAAGAAGTCGGCGGCGGCCAGCACGAGGAAGACGAAGCCGGCGAGAGCGGAGACCGCGGCGCCCACGGCATCCCCATCGGCGCAATCGGCTCAGGTCCTGAAGTAGTAGCGGTAGTACAGGGCGAACGCGGTCGCGCACAGGATCCCCGTGAGGATCCAGAAACGGACCATGATCTTCGTCTCCGACCACGCCTTCATCTCGAAGTGATGGTGGATCGGCGTCATCAGGAAGACCCGGCGGCCCAGGTACTTGAACGTGAAGACCTGGATGATCACGGAGAGCGCATTGATGACGAAGATGCCGCCGATCAGGAGCAGCAGGAACTCCGTCTTCGTCATGATCGCGAAGCCGGCCAGAGCTCC
>DASQWB010000158.1:0-11734 GCA_035640455.1 Gaiellaceae bacterium
CTTCCGCATCGGCGCCGAGATCTCGTACCCCGGCGCGCCGTTGGGGACGACGAGGTTCGAGATCTCGTCCTCTCCGGTCCTGGCCGTGATCGTCACGCAGGCGCTGATGTCGGTGCCCGCGTTCGTGATGAAGATCTTCGAGCCGTTGACGACCCAGGAGCCGTCGCGGAGCTCCGCGTGCGTCCGGGTCGCGCCCGCGTCCGAGCCGGCGTCGGGCTCCGTCAGGCCGAACGCGGCGAGCCGCTTGCCCGAGGCAAGGTCCGGCAGCCACTCCCGCTTCTGCTCCTCCGAGCCGAAGAGGTAGATCGGCATCGTCCCGAGCGACGTGTGCGCAGCGACCGTGATCGCGACGGACGAGTCCACGCGGGTCAGCTCCTCGATCGCGATCGCGTACGAGAGCGTGTCGGTGCCGGCGCCGCCGTACTCCTCCGGAATGGGCATGCCCATGAGGCCGAGCTCGGCAAGCTCGGCGACGATGTCGTACGGGAATCGTTCCTCGCGGTCGAGCTCCTCGGCGACCGGCGCGATCCGCTGCTCCGCGAACTCCCGGACCGTGCGCCGGACGAGCTCGTGCTCCTCGCCGACGTCGAAGTTCACGCCGCGAGCCGGGTCGCCAGCTCGACGATCAGCCGCACGCCGTAGCCGGTGCCGCCCTTCTGGGCCAGGTAGTCCGGCCGCGGCCAGGTGAAGAAGCCCGTTCCGGCCATGTCGACGTGGGCCCAGGGACCCTCGCCGACGAACTGGCGCAGGAACTCGGCCGCGTAGGCCGGAATCGCCTGGCCCCGAACGGACTGGTTCTTCATGTCGGCGAAGGCGGAGTCGATGTGGTGCCGGTAGCGCCGGTGGAGGGGGAAGGGCCAGGCGTGGTCGCCGCTCGCCTCGCCCGCTGCGACGACCTGCGCCCGCCACTCGTCGTCGTTCGCGAAGACGCCGGCGTAGAGGTCGCCGAGAGCGCGTTCGATCGTCCCGGTCAGCGTGGCGAGGTCGAGGAGGTGCGTCGCGCCTTCGCGGTGCGCGTACCAGAGCGCGTCGGCGAGCACGAGCCGCCCCTCCGCGTCGGTGTTGATCACCTCGATCGTCTTGCCGTTCATCGCCGTGAGGATGTCACCGGGGCGATACGCGCCGCCGCCGGTGAGGTTCTCGCACGCCGCGACGACGGAGACGACCTCGAGCGGGAGGCCGAGCTCCGCGAGCGCTCCCGTCGCCTCGACGACGGCGCCGCCGCCGGCCATGTCGCCCTTCATGTCCTCCATGTAGAGCGCCGGCTTGATCGAGATGCCGCCGCTGTCGAACGTGATCGCCTTGCCGACGAGGCCGAGCTTCACGCCCGTCGTCGCGGCCGGCGGCGCGTAGCGCATGACGATCAGCCGCGCCGGGTTGTGGCTGCCCGCGGCGACCGCGGCGAACGCGCCCATGCCGAGCTCGCGGATGTGCTCGGGGCCGAGCCCCTCGGCGCTCAGGTGCTCGAAGCCGTCCGCGATCTCGGCCGCCCGGGCCGCGAGCCGCTCCGGCGTCAGCTCGTTCGCGGGCGCGTTCGCGAGGTCGCGAGCCCGATTCGTCCATTCGGCGACGCGCTCGGCGCGCACGGCGGCCTCCGAGACCCCTTCCCCGCCGCCGACGAGGACGATGCGCTCGATCGGCCGCGGCCGCCGGCCGTTCGTCTTCCAGCGCCCCGGCTCGTACGCGCCGAGCAGCACGCCTTCGACGACGGCGCGCGCCTGCTCGGTCGGAGCCAGGTCGAGCGATGGGTCGAGCAGCCACGCGACGCTGCCGCCGAAGCGGCTCGCCGCCCGCGCCACCGAGGCTGCGGCGGTGCGGATCGCGTCGGGATCGACGCTGCCTCTCGGGCCGAGGCCGGCCGCTGCGACGCGAGCCGGGCCGGCCCCGTCTTCGACGTGCAGCAGGCAGGACTCGCCGAGCTCGCCGGAGACCTCGCCGGCGGCGACGAGATCGGCGAGCCGGCGCCGAAGCCGGTCGTCGAGGACGCCGTTTCCCGGCGGCTCGCCCGGCTCCACGACGGGAACGGCGAGGACATCCGCCTCGACCGCACCGGGCGAGACGACCGAGACCTGGACTGTCATCGCGGCGCGATGCTAGCCGACCCTCGATCTACGCTGCCGTAAATGCCCCGTTTGCGGGCTGGACATCTTCGGGCCCTCGCCGATACTGCGTGCAGGATGAGTGCTGCGGCTCTGCGGCCCGTTGCGCCTCGCCGCTTCCGGCGCGAGCGGCGGCGCCTCGACGTCGAGGCGCTTCAGGAGCGTGTCTCCAGGCTCGCGCGCGAGCGGCAAGAGCTGCGGGACGCGGGGGTCGCCGAGTCGAAGCTCGAGCGGAACCGCGTCGCGCTCGCCCGCGCGCAATGGGAGCTCTCGCACGCGCTGATCGAGCGCTACCTCCCACCCGCCGTCAACTAGTCACTCGCTAGAGCGGCTCCGCGTACCAGTCGGCCCGCGTCAGCGGCAGGCCGGAGCGGCCGTTGTCGGGCTTTACGAGCAGCATGTGGAAGACGCTGAGCCGGTTCGTCCGGTGCCGGTACGCGACGCCCGCCGCGCCGAGCCGCCAGGCGCGGTAGACGACGTCGCCGACGAGCTCCCGGATCTCTGCCTCGTTCGCCTCGAGCCTGCGGCCCCACTCGCGGGCCATGAGCACGTAGCTCTCGCGAAAGGCCTCGACGTCGCGCACCTCCCAGCCCGCCGTTTCCGCGGCGGTGAGCGTCGTCGAGATCGGGACGACCTCGGTGTGGGGGAGCACGTAGGAGGACGAGAACGAGGACCGGCCGCGGGGGACGTCGACGGGCTGGCCGCAGCCGTGGAGGAGGAAGACGCCGCCCGGCCGGAGGAAGCGGTGGAGCCGCTCGAAGAAGTCGACGAGGCCTGCTTCTGCGACGTGCTCGACCATGCCGACGCTCGCGACCTTGTCGAAGCTCTCGTGCTCGTCGAGCTCGCGGTAGTCGGCGACCCGCACCTCGATGCGCTCGGCGAGGCCGGCTTCCTCGGCCCGCTTCCGAACCGTCGCCGCCTGCACCTCGCTCAGCGTGATGCCGACCGAGTCGACCCCGTGCCGCTCGGCCGCGTAGAGGATCAGCGAACCCCAGCCGCAGCCCACGTCGAGCAGGCGCTCGCCGTGCCGGAGCCGTAGCTTCCGGCAGACGAGCTCGAGCTTGCGCTCCTGGGCGGTGTCCAGATCCTCGTCCTCGGAGACGTAGTACGCGCAGCTGTAGGTCATCCGCCCGTCGAGGAAGAGCTCGAAGAACTCGGCGGGGAGGTCGTAGTGGTACGAGATCGCGTTCTTCGCGCGGCTGAGCGAGAGCCGCGGCCCGCGGAGCTTCACCGGGGCGGGCGCGCCGTTCGGCGAGGCCTGCGGCAGCGTCCGGACGCGACGTGCGAGCCACAGCTTGTCGCGACGCGTCAGCTTGCGCTCGTCGAGGAGGTGCTGGACGAGCGGGAAGATCGCCTCGAGGTCGCCCTCGACGTCGAGGTGCCGTGCGAGGTAGGCCTGGCTGAGACCCAGCTCGAGCGACTCCGACCCGGTGACGGCGCTGCGGAGCGCCCCGGGATGTGCGACGACGAGCGTGAAGCGAGCCGGCTGGCCCGGGTCCGGCTCCCGCGTCGTGCCGTCCCAGAGCCGGACCGCGAAGTCGCGCGGCGAGTAACCGCCGAAGAGCCCGTCGAGGATCTCCAGCGTCGTCGCCCGCTCGGCGCGGACCTCCGTCTGGAGCTCAGGCATACCAGTCACCTCGCTGGAGGGGCAGGCCGCTGACGCCGTTCTCGGGCTTCGAGAGGAGCGACTGGCAGATGTTCAGTCGTCCCGTCGAGAAGCCGTGGATCGAGCCGGCGAGGTAGAGACGGAAGACGCGGTAGGAGGCCTCGTCCGTCTCGGCGATAACCGCGTCGCGGTTCTCCTCGAGCCGCCGGAGCCATTCGCGCAGCGTCGGCGGGTAGTGCTCGCGGAGATTCTCGACGTCGCGGACCTCGAACCCCGCCTCCTCGGCGGCGCGCAACGCGACGGAGATCGCCTTGAGCTCGCCGTCCGGATAGACGTACGAGTCCATGAAGGACCGTCCACGGCGCGGCGGCTGGAGCAGCGGGCGGGCGATCGCGTGGTTGAGGAAGACGCCGCGCGGCCGGAGCAGCCGGTAGGCCGTGCCGAAGAACTGGTCGAGTTGGGTGTGTGGCACGTGCTCGAACATCCCGCACGCGGCGACCTTGTCGAACCGCTCCGCGCCCTCGAGCTCGCGGTAGTCGGCGATCTCGACGCGCCCGCGGTCGCCGACCCCGGCGCGCTCGATCCAGTCGCGCGCCCACTTCGCCTGCTCCTCGCTGAGCGTGATCCCGACGACCTGGGCCCCGTACCGCTCCGCCGCGTAGACGACGAGCGCGCCCCAGCCGCAGCCGATGTCGAGCAGTCGGTCGCCCGGCCGGAGCCGGAGCTTGCGGCAGATCAGGTCGAGCTTCGCCTCCTGGGCCTGCTCGAGGGTGTCGGTCTCCGAGGTGAAGTACGCGGTCGTGTAGAGCATCCGTTCGTCGAGCCAGAGGGCGAAGAACTCGTTCGACTTGTCGTAGTGAAAGTTCGTCGCCTGCCGGTCGCGCGCGAGGCTGAAGCGGCGGCCGGAGAGCCGTGCACGCTGCGGAGGCGCCTTCGGCGCGCTGTTTCCCGGCAAGCTCAGGAGGTGGCGGGCCGCGCGCACGCGCGAGGCCGTGGTCCACGTCTTCTCGACGAGCAGGTGGTCGGCCACCTTGAAGACGGCCTGGAGGTCGCCTTCGAAGTCGAGGCCGCCGTAGATGTACGCCTCGGCGAGGGCGAGCTCGTCGGGATCCCGGAGGAGCGCGCGGAGCGCCGCCGGCGTGTTGACGACGAGCGTGAACCGCGCCTGCTGTCCCGGCTCGGGATCCCACGTCGTCTCGTCCCAGAGGCGCACCGCGAAGTCGCGCGGGTGGTAGTCGGAGAAGAGCTCGGCCAGGAGCTTGAGCGTCGCCTCCGACGCGCTCCCGCTCCTGCGCTCGGCCAGGCGCGTCATCAGGCCGGCACCGCGCTCCGGCGCCGCTTGATCGCGTGCGTCGACGGCAGCTTTACGTTCCAGACGAGGCCGAGGCGGTCGAGCAGGCGGATGAGGTAACCGGAGATGTCGATCTGCCACCGAGTCATGCCGTGGAACGCCATCGAGGGGAAGGCGTGGTGGTTGTTGTGCCAGCCCTCGCCGAGCGCCAGGATCCCGATCACCGGGTTGTTGCGGCTCTCGTCGTTCGTGTCGAACGGCCGCGTCCCGAACATGTGGCAGATCGAATTGACGGTAAACGTGGCGTGCGTCAGGACGACGAGCCGCACGAAGCCGCCCCACAGCAGACCGCGCCAGCCCGCGGCGGCGTACGGGATCACGAGCCCGAGGACGACCCAGAGCGGCTGTGTGGTGTCCATGAACCGCACGAGCCGGTCGTCGAGGAGGCGCTTGCAGTAGCGCTCGCGCTCGGCCGGCGGCCCGGACAGGATCCAGCCGGTGTGGGCGTGGAAGAACCCCTGGAGCGGGCTGTGGGGATCGCCCTCGCGGTCGGAGTGGGCGTGGTGCTTGAGGTGGTGCGCCGCCCAGTCGATGCACCGGCCCTGGTTCGCCATCGCGCCGAGCGCCAGGAAGACGCCCTTGACGACCTGCCCCGTCTCGAAGCTGCGGTGCGTGAGCAGGCGGTGGTAGCCGATCGAGATCCCGAAGCCGGTCGCGATCCAGAGCCCGAGGAAGAGGGCGAGCTCGCGCCACCCGATCCACTCGTTCCAGAGCGACCAGATCGCGTAGCCCGTCGCGGCGATCGGGAGCAGGAGGACGACGGCGACGACGGCCTGGTAGGCGACGCGGGGGAGCCGCCGTTGGAAGAGCTTCACGGCGACTGCGACCACGACGACTGCGATCAGCGCCAGCTTCACTGCGGCGGGGATTGTGCGTCAAGGACGCCCGCCTGGCAAACGCCCGTCGACTGGAGCTAGGAGGGATTGGCGGGACGTCGTTCGTCGCACGGGGCGCGATGCTCGTTCCGAGGCAAGGACAGGGAGCGTTCGTAGCCGAAGGCTACGGGTGCGACTGAGGACGCCCCATCGGGGCGAGGAGCGTGTCCCGGGCGGCACAAGCGATGTTTCGCCGAGCCCTCCTACTAGACGATCAGCTGCTCGCGCAGCTCGCCGAGCCGTTCGGCGAAGTCGTCGCCGACCTCGCGGTAGACGTCGAGCAGCTCCTCGTAAGTTCCGGGCCCACCGATGAAGTCCCAGAACGGCTCGCCGATCAGCACTTCGCGCTCGAAGTCGAAGAAGACCAGTGGGTAGGCGTGCCGGTACTCACCTCGCCCGTACGGGTTGTAGGGCACGCCCCACCACGTGTGGGTCGATTCCTCGCGGCGGATCGCGAGCGCGGTCAGGAGGCGCTGCTTCATCTCGATGCACTGGCCCTTGTTCGGCTTCGCGCTCTTGATCTCGAAGTAGTGCGTCTCGCCCTCGTGCGTCCGCACGTAGAGGTCGATCCGCGTCGCGGCGTTCACCTCGTTCCCGAAGTGGCCGAGGATCTGCTCGCGCTCGAACCGCGCGTCCGGCCGAGCCTCGCGCCGCTCGAGCGCGCCGATCCGCTGCGTGATGAACTCTCGCGAGAGGACCGGGATCGCGCCGGCCAGGTCGTGCGGCTGGCGCACCTCGGCGTGGACCTCGGCGGCGACGACCGCCGCGACCTTCTCGTGCAGGTTGCCGAGGCGCGTCGAGAAGCGCCGCTCCCCGAGCAGCGTGATTCCTGGGACGAGCGCGTCGTGGAACGGCGTGAGGAGCCCGCTCGGCGAGATTCCCTCGCGGGCGATCCGCTCGAGCTCTGCGGCCGGGATCGACGAGGCGATCCACCGTTCCATGAACTCCGAGATCAGGGCTCGCACCCGAGCCCGTGTCTCCGGGCTCACTTCGTCGAGCAGACGAGCACGTCCTCGAAGAACTCGCCCGCACGGCGCCCGGTCCGGCGGTTGACGTGCCGGGTCAGCCGCTCCTCGAGGCGGAGCCCCGAGCGCTCGAGGATCTCCGGATAGAGCGCCTTCGAGTCGTTCACGACGACGATCACCGGAGCCTGGCCCGGGAGCTGGCGCTGCGCTCGCGAGAAGACGGCGACCATGCCTTCGACGTAGGCGCGGACTGCGGAGCGCCCCTGCCCGCGGACGGCCGGCCCGAGCTCCTCATTGCGGCGATCCTCGAGCCCGAGCAGCTCGTACGAGTAGCGGTGCTGCTCGTGGTAGTCGATGAGCCCGGGGTACGGCGGCGAGGTGATGATGCCGCTCGGCTCGAGCGGCAGCTCGGCGACGCGGGCGTCGCCGTGGATCACCTCGACCGGCTGGTCGGAGCGAATCGCCGCGAACTCCCGGATGCGGCGAACGGTGTCGTCCGAGTACCGCCTGAGGAATTTCATCGCCTCGCCGACGGGCCGGCACGTCCGCTTGTGCTTGTGGCACCAGTACGGCCTCTTCACCGGCCGGCGAGGGAAGTCGAGGTCGAAGTGCGTCGTCCGCCGAGCGGACCGCGCCGCGCGCGAGAGGACGATCCTGGCGACGTCCCAGCTCGCCTCGTCGAGCAGCTCCGAAGAGACGCACTGGTAGGCCAGCAGCTCGCGGAGCGCGCGCTCGGAATACCACGTCCGCAGCCACCTGCTCGCTTCCTCGGTCGTCACGACCTCGGAGGTGAGCCGTGCCTGCTCGAGCGCTCCGCGCAGCGCCAGCTCGAGGGCTCCGAGCGAATACTCGGCCGTCTTCACGCGCGTGAGCAAGCAGTTGAAGACCGAGATGTCGCAGCCGACGGCCGCCGCGCCGAAGGCGTTCGCCTCGACGAGCGTCGTGCCCGAGCCCACGAACGGGTCGTAGACGCAGTCGCCCGGCCGGAAGTACCGGCGGAGGAAGACCTCGACGAGCTGGGGGATGAACTTGCCTAGGTAGGGGTGGAGGCTGTGGACGTGCTTCGTCCGCTCGACCTGCGGCAGCTCGTCCTCCGACCAGGAGAGCTCCAGGTCGATCTCGGAGTAGAGAGCCTCCTGCGTCCTTCCCGCCACCGCCGCGAGTCTATGAGTCGCAGCGGATAGCCTGGCCACGTGAGGCCGGGCATCGACAAGCGGGCGATGACGCTGCTCTCGGCCGGGCACCTCGGCACCGACTTCGCGAACGGCGCGCTGCCCGCGCTCCTGCCGTTCCTCGTCGACCGCTTCGGCCTCTCCTACACGCTTGCGGCCACGCTGATGCTCGCCTCCGCCGTCTCGTCCTCGGTGATCCAGCCGCTCTTCGGCCTCTGGTCGGACCGGCGCGGCGCGCTGTGGCTGCTCCCGGCCGGAGTGGGGGTCGCCGGCGCCGGCATCGCCCTCGCCGCCGACGCGCCGAGCTACTGGCTCGTGCTCCTCCTCGTCGTCGTCTCGGGCATCGGCGTCGCCGCCTACCACCCCGAGGGCTCGAAGTTCGCCGCCTACGCGAGCGGCCGCCGGCGCGCGAGCGGCATGTCCGCGTTCTCGATCGGCGGCAACGTCGGCTTCGCGCTCGGGCCGATCGTCGCCACGCCGCTCGTCGTCGCGTTCGGGCTCCGAGGCGGCCTCCTGCTCGCGGTTCCCTGCGTCGCGATCGCCGTCGCACTGCTCGCGGCCGTCCCGTTCCTCCGCGGGTTCGCGCCGAGCGACGCGCAGCGGGCTCGGCAGGCGGCCGGCGAGGACCGGCGTGGCGCGATGGCGCTCCTCCTGGGCGTGATCGCCTTTCGCAGCCTCGCCTGGTTCGGGCTCGTCACCTTCGTTCCGCTGTGGGAGGTCTCGCTCGGGCACTCGAAGTCGCACGGCAACCACCTGCTCGCGCTGATGCTCCTGACCGGCGGCCTCGGCACGATCGTCGCCGGGCCGCTCGCCGACCGGCTCGGTCGCCGTCCCGTCCTCCTCGCGAGCCTCGTCGCGACTGGGCCGCTGATCTTCGTCTTCGTCGTCGTCGGCGGCATCCCCGGCGCCATCGCGCTCGCCCTCGTCGGCGCCTGCGTGATCGGGACCTTCGGCGTGACGATGGTCATGAGCCAGGAGTACCTGCCCCGGCACATCGGGATGGCGTCGGGCCTCTCGATCGGCCTCTCGATCGGGCTCGGGGGCGTCGCGGCGGTGGCGCTCGGCGCGCTCGCCGACGCCGTCGACCTCCGCACTGCCCTCTACGTCTGCGCCGCGGCGCCGCTCGTCGCGCTCGCGCTCGCCCTGCCGCTCCCGTCCTCCCGCGTGGGCAGGCGGCTCCAGGTCGAGCCCGTCGTGCCATGAGCTAGGCTGCCGCCCGCGATGGCCGGCGCGCGCGAGTTCTTCGAGAGCCTCTCGTCCCGAGTGGACGAGTCCCGAACGGTCGGGATGAACAACACTTACCTCTTCGACATCGAGGGCGCCGGCCGGTGGACGGTCAGGGTCGACGACGGCAAGGTGAGCGTCACCGAGGGCGAGACCGGAGACCCCGACTGCACCATCACGAGCTCGCAGGAGAACTTCGAGCGGATCGTCGCCGGCGACCTCAACCCGACGAGCGCCTACATGACCGGCAAGCTCAAGGTCAAGGGCGACATGGGCGCGGCCGTGAAGCTCCAGAAGCTCTTCTAGTTCCCGGCTTCTTGATCGTAGGTCGGCAGCACACCCTTGCGGTCGCACGGAGTTGCCCGAGCCGGATCTAGAGGAAGACTGCCCGCTCGTGAAGACTTTTCAGTCGCTCTGGGAAATCATGTTCTCGCACCGCCGCGCGCAGGTCTGTCCCATCAATGGGTACGACGAGTAAGTTCCCACTACTACCACGGAGCATTTCCTTCGTCACCGTTTCCGTGAATCCATTCCATGAAATGAGGAATCCGCACGAAACTCGCCCGACTCGGTTCCATAGTTTGGTTTTAAAAAGTACAAACGAGCTCGCCGTCGCGAGCCGCGACGGTCTCGTGGGAGGGCTTGACGGAACATCGTTGTGCCGCCCGGAGCGCGCTGCTCGCCCCGACGCGGCGTCCTCGGTCGCGCCCCTAGCCTCCGGCTACGAACGCTCCCTGCGTCCTTGCCTCGGAACGACATCACGCTCCGTGCGACGAACGAAGTTCCGCCAATCCCTCCTAGCAGCGGCGCGTGTTCTGCCAGTCGAGGCTCGCCGAGGCCTCGAGCTCTCTCCTCGGCTCCTTCGCGCGGGTGAGGAAGTGGTAGAGGCCCGGCTTCCAGCGCCCGTTCGGGCAGGCGAGGCCGACCGAGCGCGCCTTGATCGTGAACCCGACGTTGGGACCGCCCTCGGCGCAGTTCGTCTCGCGGAACGTGCCGGCTCGCCGTACCCGCATCGTCTTGCCGCCCGCGACGCGGTCGACGAGGATCCGCACGCGGAGCGGCCGGCTGACGGTGCAGGCGACCTTCGTGTCGTTCCAGACGCCGCGCATGTCGACCGCCTTCGCGCTCACGAGGACGCTTGCGGTGACGGTGAGGCTGCCGAGACGAGCGGTGCCGAAGGCCGCCGGCTCGTCGATCGCGACGGCCGCGAGCCCGAGCAGCGCGAGCGTGCGCACGATCACGACGCGAGGGGCCCGTTGAGGACGAGATAGCCGGGCACCTGGCGATATCCGAGGCGGTCGTTCAGGCGCCGGATCGCCTCGTTCCGCAGCTCGTTCTCGGTGTGGAGCCGCTCGAAGCCGTGCTCCTTCGCCCAGGCGATCTGGGCTCGCTTGAGCGCGCCCGCGATCCCGCGCCCCCGCCAGGCGCGCTTCACAGCGGTCATGTCGTGGAAGCCGACCCGCGGCTGAGCCGCCGTCAGGCTGAGCTTCGCGTACCCGACCACCTCGCCGTCGGCGAGCGCGAGGAAGGTCGCGTCTCGCGGGTTGTCCGGCCGCTGCATGTGCGCGAGCCAATCCTCGTATCGGTCGGGCTCTCGACTCTCGCCACCCGGTATGTCGGGCTGAGCTTCGCGTTCCACCTCGAAGATCGCGGCCGTGAGCTCCGGTCGCTCCGCCCAGGTCGCGATGTCGATCCCCGCCGGCGGGTCGATTGCCGGTGCGTCGAGCTCGCCGAGGTCGAGGATCGCGCGCGCGTTCCGCTCGGTCTCACGAAAGCCGCGGCGCTCCGCGAACGCCCGGCCTTCGGGATCGTCCTCGTCGACCGATGCCCGGATCTGAGCGATACCTTGCTGGTCGAGCCAGCCGGAGACGATGCGGTAGAGGGCGGTGCCGACGCCTCGCCTCCGATGCTCCGGCAGCACCGACAGGACGGTCCAGCCGCAGTGGGGCCTCGTCGGGAGCACGGCGCTCGCGACCGAGCCGGCGTCGAGGCCGTCGCGGCGCGCGAGGAACGATGCGTACGCGCTGGCGATGGCTCGGAAGGAGCGAACCTCGTCCATCGTGATCGCATCCCACGGCCGGACCGCGTTGTAGACGGCGAGCGCGCGCTCCTCCTCGGCCTCGTCGGCACACGGCCGCACCTCGATCATGGGGCTACAATAAGCCGAACATACGGGGGCGACCTGGTTTCGACGTGGTCGGTTCTCCGGTAGAGCTGCAAGCCGAGGTCCCCGGTCGGCCTCGTTAATCAACCGGGAAACCAAGTAAGTGCGAAGAACGATCTCGCACTCGCCGCCTAACCCAGTTAGGTGACGACGTCGCTCCGAGCTCGGCCCGTGGCTCGGGTAGCGGCGCCAACGAACGGGCTCGGCACCGAAGGAGAGCCAATCGCCGGAGGTGCGACACCGAAGGATGGCTAGCCCGGCGGTAGGTCGGCTGTCCA
>DASQWB010000159.1:0-2168 GCA_035640455.1 Gaiellaceae bacterium
TGAGGATGCATTCCATGCGCCCGGCCGGCGGCGTTCCGCCGGCTCTCGACTTGGAAAGGAGTCACATGCACAGAAAGCTCTGGCTTTCGGCCGTCATGGCCGCGCTCGGAGCACTGCTGCTCGTCGTGGCCGGCTTTGCCCACGCCGCATCGAGCAGCGCCGCCAAGAAGGGCGGCACGATGCGGATGAACATGTCGGCGACGGATGTCGACTTCAGCGACCCGTCGCTCGCGTACGGCACGATCTCGTGGCAGATCGAGTACGCGACGGCGCTCAAGCTGCTGAACTACCCGGACAAGGGGCCGCCGCTCGGCTCGCGGCTCCAGCCCGAGGCCGCGAGCGGCCTGCCGATCATCTCGAACAACGGGAAGACGTACACCTTCACGATCAAGAGGGGCCTGCGCTTCTCGGACGGCTCGAAGGTGACGGCGAGGAACTTCAAGTGGGCGTTCGACCGCTCGGCGACGAAGGCGCAGCAGTCGCCTGCGACGGCGTTCATGGACTCCGTCGTGGGCTATACGGCGGCCGTCGATGGCGGCAAGAACCCGGCGCACGTGTCCGGCGTCATCGCCCGCGGGAACAAGCTGATCATCAGGTTGAGGGAGGCGGACGGCGGCTTGCTCGCGAAGCTCGCGATGCCGTTCTTCCAGGCGATCTCGCTTAAGACGAAGGTCGATCCGCACGGCGTCAACGCCTATCCGTCGGCCGGCCCGTACTACATCGCGAGCCGGATCGTGAACCGCCGGATCGTGGTGAAGAAGAACAAGTTCTACAAGGGCAACCGCCCGCGGAACATCGACACGTTCGACATCACCGTGAACACGAACCTCGACCAGAGCCTGCTGCAGGTGCGGTCGAACCAGGTCGACTACGACATGGGCGGCCTGCCCTCGACCGCTCACGCCGATCTCGCGAAGCGCTATGGCGTGAACAAGGGCCAGTATCAGGTCCACCAGCTGGTCGAGACCGACTACGTCGCCCTGAACACCTCGCGGCCGACCTTCGCCAACACGAAGCTGCGCAAGGCGGCGAACTTCGCGATCGACCGCCCGGCGATGCTCCGCGTCCGCGGCGCCTTTGCCGGCAAGCGGACCGACCAGGTCCTGCCGCCGAACATGCGTGGCTTCAAGGACGCGAAGATCTACCCGCTCAAGGGCGCCGACTATCGGACGGCGAAGCGCCTCGCGGGTAGCTCGTGCAAGGACGTCACGCTGTACACGGCGACGAGCCCGACCGGCCAGAACCTGGCGCAGGTCTTCAAGTACAACCTGTCCCAGATCGGCTGCAACGTGAACGTGAAGTCGTTCGTCGGCTTCGCGATCTACACCGCCGCCGGCACGCGTGGCGAGCCGTTCGACGCAGCTCTCGTCGGCTGGAACCAGGACTACCCGGATCCGTACGACTTCCTGAACATCCTGCTCGACGGCAACAACATCCACGCCGACAACAACAACAACCTCGCGTACTTCAACAACAAGAAGGTGAACAGGCTGCTCGAGGCCGCCAACCGTCTGACGGGCCCCGCCCGGTACAAGCGCTACGGCAGCCTCGACCTCCTGATCAGCAAGAACTACGCTCCGTGGGCGGCGTACGACAACCGCAACGAGCGCGAGTTCGTGTCGAAGCGGACTGGCGGCTATCTCTTCCAGCCCGCGAACGCAAGCGCCGACCTCAACACCTTCTTCATCAAGTAGAAGGGCGAGCTCGGAGTAGGACTGTTGCGAGGCGCCGGCGTCAGCCGGCGCCTCGCGCGTACGCAGAAAAGAGGACGAGATCATGCGCCGATCCCATCGCTTCACGATCGCCGCCAGGTTCGAAAAAGTCCCGCCTGCGGTAAGGTTCTGCTGCACCGTGCACGGCACCGACCACTCCTCGAGAGAGAGGCGCTAGCGATGTTCCGCTACCTCGCGAGGAGGGTCCTGTGGGCGATCGTCCTCTTCATCGCCGTGACGCTCGTCACCTACGTCCTCTTCTTCCTCATCCCCGCCAATCCGGCGCAGCTCGTCGCGGGGAAGGCGGCGACGCCTGCCGACATCAAGCGCGCCGAGCACTTCATCGGCACCGACCGGCCGATCTACGTCCAGTACTACAAGTTTCTCGAGCGCATCGTCGTGCACCACAACCTCGGGCACTCGTTCGCGAACCGGCAGGGCGTCAACGGGATCGTC
>DASQWB010000160.1:0-5227 GCA_035640455.1 Gaiellaceae bacterium
GAAGACGTCCCGGTACTCGCCCTTGCGATCGCGCACCACCGGCGCGTTCACCGTGAACCGCGTCCCCTCCGGCAGCCGCAGCACCTGGTCGACGATCGCCTCCAAGTTCTGCCCCGCGATCGGCCGCCCGCAGACCGGGCAATGCGGACGACCGACCCGCGCATAGAGCAGCCGCAGGTAGTCGTAGATCTCCGTCACCGTCCCCACCGTCGAACGCGGATTCCGCGACGTCGTCTTCTGATCGATCGAGATCGCCGGCGACAGGCCGTCGATCGAGTCGACGTCCGGCTTCTCCATCATCTGCAGGAACTGCCGCGCGTAGGCCGACAGCGACTCCACGTAGCGCCGCTGCCCCTCGGCGTAGATCGTGTCGAAGGCGAGCGACGACTTCCCCGAGCCGGAGAGCCCGGTGACACAGATCAGCGCGTTCCGCGGCAGCCTGACGGTGACGTCCTTCAGGTTGTGCTCGCGCGCGCCGCGGACGATCAGCTCTTCGGTCGGCACGCGGCGAGTGTAGTGACGGCCTCCGGCCAGGCCTGCGCTCTGGCGCGGCGCGGGGAGCCTTTTGTACTCTCGCCCTCCCTGCGAGAGGAGGCACGATGCCGAACGACGGCGCCCCGAATATCTTCCCCTATCTCCGCTACGAAGACGCGCCGGCCGCGCTCGACTGGCTCGAGCGCACCTTCGGCTTCAAAAAGATCTTCGAGGTGCCGGGGCCGGACGGGACGATCGCCCACGCTCAGCTCGCGCTCTGGCCCGGCGTCGTCATCGTCGGCACCGCGAGCCCGGACCAGGGCGAGACGAGCCCGCGCAAGCTCGAGGCAGTGCCCGGCGGAATCTACGTCTACGTCGAGGACGTCGAAGGGCACTACGACCGGGCGAAGGCGGGCGGCGCCGAGATCGTCCGCGAGCTCGAGCACACCGAGTACGACTCCACCGAGTACTCCGCCCTCGACCTCGAGGGCCACCACTGGAGCTTCGGCACCTTCCGGCCGAGTGCGTAGGGCCGTCTACGCGGAGGAGGCGGGCGGCCGCTCGTCGAGATCGGCGAGCATGCCGTCGAGGACCGGATTCCACGACTCGCCGTTCCGGAAGTGGCCGCCTTCGACGAGGCGGAGCGTGAACCGCTCGCTCGTCAGGAAGCGCCACGCGGCGAGGTCGTCGAACGGGAAGTGCGGGTCGTCGGCGCCGACGAAGACCGTGATCGGGACGTCGAGTGGCGGCCCGTCCTCGAAGACGTAGTTGTCGATGAGCACGAAGTCGGCGCGCATCGCCGGCTCGAGCAGGCGCAGCAGCTCCTGGTTTCCGCGGACGCCCTCCGGCACGGCGCCGATCGTCACCAGCCGGTCGAGGAACTCGTCGTGCGGGAGCGCGTGCAGGCCGGTGTCGTACGAAGGCAGGTTCGGCGCGCCGCGGAAGGCGACGAAGAGGCGCGTGAGCGGGCGGTCCTCGCGGCGGAGCCGGCGCGCGAGCTCGAAGGCGATCAGGCTGCCGGCGCAGTAGCCGAAGAGCGAGACCGCGCGGTCGCGCGGGAGCGCCTCGGCGATCTCGCCCACGACATGGTGGACGTCGACGCTGAGCGTCTCGTGGACGCGACTCTGCCGGCCCGGCGGCCGGACGGCGAGCACCTCGATCCCCTCGGGGAGGAGCGACGGCCATTCCCGGAAGACCGCCGCGCCGCCGCTCAGCGGCGGGACGCCGACGACGCTCTGCCGCGGCTCGCCGCCGCTCGTCCAGGAGATGAGAGAGCGCGCCGGCGACACCGCGCGCGGCCGCGGCGGCTCCGGGGCGGGCGGCCGCGGAGCCTCGCGCCTCGGGACGGCCCGCTCGAGCGTCGCCGCGAGCGACTCGAGCGTCGGGTTGTCGAAGAAGGTCTCGATCGGAAGCGTCGCCGAGAGCTCCTCTGCGACGAGCTCGGCGACCCGCGCGAGCCCGACCGAGTCGCCGCCGACGTCGAAGAAGTCGGTCTCGGGCGTGAAGCCGTCGTGGCCCAGGACCTCGCGCCAGGCCGCGCGAACGACCTCCTCGGCCGTCCGCGGCGGCGATGTCACCTCGGGAGCCACTGCGCGCGAAGATAGCGAGGCGCCGGCGCGGGTCACCAACTCCGGCGGGTTCTCGACAGCGTGGTCGGAGCAGTGGCAGCGTTCGGCTCGAGGTGGCCGCCCAGCAGCCCGGTGTCGTCAAGTCGATCCTCCGCGTGCAGGAGCTCGCGGACTACATCGTCCCCTTCGCGATCCGCGCCGTCTGCGACCTCGGCGTCGCCGACCACCTCGCCGAGGGGCCCCGCCCGGTCGAGGAGCTCGCCGCGGCGACCGGCGCCCACGCACCCTCGCTCCACCGCACGCTGCGCGCGCTCGCCTGCAAGGGCATCTTCGCCGAGGTCGAGCCGGGCTCCTTCGCGCTGACCCCGCTCGCCGAGCTCCTCCGCAGCGACCACCCGCTCTCCCTGCGGGACGCGTATCCGCTGCTTCCCGCCGACGTGACCGCTTGGGCCCACTTCGACCACACCGTCGAGACGGGCGAGCCCGCGTTCGACCGCGTCCACGGCCGGCCCTACTACGACTACCTCGCCGACCATCCCGACGAGAGCCGGCGGTTCGACGGCTCGGTGCACGCGCAGAACCGCCTCGTCCTCCGCACTGTCCTCTCGGCCTACGACTGGGGCGGGCTCGGCACGATCGTCGACGTCGCGGGCGGCGACGGCGCCTTCCTCGCGCGCCTGCTCGCGCGCCACCCGCCCCTTCGGGGCGTGCTCTTCGACCTCCCGCACGTCGTCGCGCGCGCGCCGGCCGTCCTCGAGCGCGCGGGGGTCGCGGACCGCTGCGAGGTCGTGAGCGGGAGCTTCTTCGACGGCGTGCCCGAGGGCGGCGACACCTACCTCTTGAAGACGATCCTCCACGACTGGGACGACGAGGCGGCTGAGGCGATCCTCGCGAACGTGCGCGCGGCCGCCGGCCGGGACGCGCGCCTGATCCTGCTCGAGGCGCTCCTGGAGCAGGGAGACGACTTCCACATCGGCAAGCTGCTCGACCTCCACTCGCTCGTGCTCGTCGGCGGGCCCGACCGGAGCCGTGACGACTTCGAGCGCCTGCTCGCCCGCACCGGCTTCGAGCTCACCGGCGTGACTTCGACGGCGACGCTCGCGATCATGGAAGCGCGTCCGGTGAAGGTGGCGGAAAGGAGGCTTGTGCATGCCTGAGAAGACGGGTCTCGTCGATTCGATCTTCCGCGTGCAGGAGCTCGCGGACTACATCGTCCCCTTCGCGATCCGCGTCGTCTGCGACCTCGGCATCGCCGACCACCTCGTCGACGGGCCCCGCCCCGTCGAGGAGCTGGCGGCGGCGACCGGCGCGCACGCGCCCTCGCTGCAGCGCACGCTGCGCGCGCTCGCCTGCAAGGGCATCTTCGCGGAGGTCGAGCCTGGGTCGTTCGCGCTTACCCCGCTCGCCGAGCTCCTCCGCAGCGACCACCCGCTCTCGCTGCGCGGCGCCTACCCACTCCTCGCGGCGAACTTCGAGGCCTGGGCGCGCTTCGACTACACCGTGCGCACCGGCAAGCCCGCCTTCGACCACGTCCACGGCCGGCGCTACTACGACTACCTTGCCGACGCGCCGTACGACAGCGAGCGCTTCGACGACATCCAGACGGCCGGGACGCGCCTCGAGCTGCGCGCGATGCTCCGCGTCTACGACTGGGACCAGTTCGACACCGTCGTCGACGTCGGCGGCGGCAACGGCGCCTTCCTCGCCGGGCTGCTCGCGCGGCGGCCGGGGCTGCGCGGGATCCTCCTCGAGCTGCCCTACGTCGCCGAGCGCGCCGGAGCCGTGATCGAGCGTGCCGGGGTGGCCGACCGCTGCGAGGTCGTCGCCGGAAGCTTCTTCGACACGATGCCGGAGGGCGCCGACGCGTACGTGCTCAAGCGCGTCCTCTACGACTGGGGCGACGAGGAGGCGGCCGCGCTGCTCGCGAAGATCCGCGACGCGATGCGGAACGACTCGACCCTACTCGTGCTCGACCCGGTGATCGAGCCCGGGAACGACTTCGACCCCGGCAAGATCTACGACCTGCTGAGCATGACGATGCTCGGTGGCCGGGCGCGGTCGCGCGACGAGCTCACCGAGCTCTTCTCCGCGTCCGGATTCGAGCTCACGCAGGTGATCCAGACCGACATGTTCCCGGTCGTCGAAGGGCGGCCGAGCGCCGCTCGGCGGGCGCCGGTCGGAGCCGGCGCCCGCGCGAGCGACGAGAGCTAGATAGCCCGCTCGGCCGTCTGCTGCCGGAACTGCTGGACGCCGATCGCCGTCGCGACCGCGGCGAAGGCGGCGACGACCCCGATCGACCAGCCGACCTCGGCCGTCCAGCCCTGGATCACGACGAGCCGCATCACCTGGATCGCGTACGTGAGCGGATTGGCCCGCGCGATGACCTCCATCCAGGTCGGCATCGCGTGCAGCGGCACGAACGCGTTCGAGAGCAGGACGAGCGGCAGGGTCACGAAGCCGGCGAGGGCGAAGAACATGCTGTGGCCGGGGAGCGCGTAGACGAGCGCCGCGAAGACCGCGGTGAGCGCGATCGTCATGAGCGACGCGGTGAAGAGGACGACGAGCACGCCGAGGACGCCCGTCTCGATGTCGACCCCGAGCGCGAGCGCAACGGCGATGACGAGCAGCGCCTGGACGGCTCCGAGCGCGAGCTGGAACGCGAACCGGGCGAGCAGCACGGAGCTGCGCGAGATCGGCATGCTCATCAGCCGCAGCAGGTAGCCCGTCTCCTTGTCCCAGAGGAGCGGCAGCGCCCCCTGGATCCCGGTCGAGACGATCGTGAAGACGATGATCCCGGGGAGCATGAAGGCGGTGTAGTCGGACGTGCCGACGAGGCTCGGGTTCGTGATCTTGCCGAGGCCGATGCCGAAGAACACGAGCCAGATCGACGGCAGCACGATCGAGGACGCGAGCTCGAGGCGTTCCCGCCGCCGCTGGAGGAACCAGCGCCGCGCGAGCGCCTGCACCTCCTGGAACCGCTCGGCAAAGGGCCGGCTGCGGGCCTGTGGCGCCCAGGGCGCGAGCGGGGCGTCAGCCGTCGTCGAATCGATTGCCATCACGCGTTCGCCTCCTCGCGAAGTTCTCGGCCGGTGTGGAGCAGGAAGACGTCGTCGAGCGTCGGCTGGGTGTAGGCGACCCGGTTGAGCTGGACGCCGCGCTCGAGCGACAGGCGCAGGATCGTCGGG
>DASQWB010000161.1:0-3648 GCA_035640455.1 Gaiellaceae bacterium
CGGTCGACGACGAGCGCGTCGCCGTCGATCGCGACGACCTCCTCCGCCGTCTCGGCCGCGATCCGCGCATGGCGGCCGTCGTTGCAGCCGAGGTCCCAGACGAGCCGCGGCCGCTCGGCGGCTACCGCTTCCGACACGAACGCCGCCTTCCGCTCCGCGTCCTCGTCGCTGTAGGTCGTCGTCGGCCCGTAGCCCGACCACGCCGACCCGGCTGGGCGCCACTGCAGGCGCGAGACGAGCCGCTCGAGGCCGTTGACGTTCGCGACGATCAGCTCCTTCCGGAAACCCGCCTTCTTCAGCTCCGCCTTCACGTCGACGTCGCGGTGCTCGTAGCGGCGCTCGAGGCGCGCGTGGAGGAAGACGTGCGTGAGCGAGCCGCGGCGGAAGCGGTCGCGGAGCGAGAGCAGGTTCCGGCACTCCTTTGGAGAGATCCCGTCGATTCGCCCGCGCAGCCATGGCTGGAAGGGCACGTCCTTCCAGGCCTGGAGCAGGAGCGGATAGAGGAAGAGCATGCAGAACTGCCGGTAGCCCGCCCACGGCTCGCCCTCGCGCAGCCGCTCGAACGAGCCGACGTCCACGAAGACCGGCCGCGCGCCGCGGAACTGGACGTTGTAGGGCGACGAGTCCTTGAGGATCAGGCCGGCGCCGATCGCGCGCCGCACGAGCTCGAGCTGGAGGAGGGCCGCGTCGCGCAGCATCCCGAAGGTCCACTCGTACGGGTACGAGACGACGGGGACGAGGTCGTGCTCGAGGACGGCCGCGACCTCGCGGTGGAGCGCGTCCGGCACCTCCGCCACGCCGTCCGCCTCGCGCGTGCCGACGAGCTTGCCTTCACTTTGCAGCTCCTCGAGGAGCGGTGAGGCCGAGAGCGCCCGCCAGTCGTCGAGCCCATGCGCGCTGAGCAGGCGCAGGACGCGCCCGTCGGTGGTGAAGACCCGGCTGTCCGGATCGCGGAACGAGCCCGGCTCGAGGCCGGAGAGGGTGACTTGTCGCTCCGTCACGGACCCCGCCGAGCCGTCAGCTCGGCGAGCCTTCGTCCTCGGGCTTCCCGATGTGGAGGAACCGGCGGAGCCGCTTCCAGTAGACCTTCGCGGTGACGGCGGCCGCGGCGACCCCGCCGGCGATCGCCTGGAGCAGGAGGCTGCCGGTGCCGGCGTCGATGTAGGCGAGTGTCGGATCGGTCACGATCTCGTCTCCGAGTGGAGTCTGATCCGCGCAGGCTACCGCATCGAGGTCGGACGGTGGTCCCGCGCCGCGCAGGCGATACTCCGCGAGTCATGGCCAAGGCCTTCCTGCTCGTCCAGCTCAGCGACTTCCACGTCGGAGCGACGTGGGCCGGTGGGGATCCCGTTGTAGGCCTGAAGGCGGCGGTCGAGTCGGTGCGCCGTCTGCCGGATGCTCCCGACGCGGTGCTGGTGTCCGGCGACCTCGTGGATCACGGCGCCGACGGCGAGTACGAGATCGTGCGCGAGCTGCTCGCGCAGCTCGGCGCCCCCGTCTACGTCTTGGCGGGAAACCACGACGACCGCGATGCGCTCCGGCAGCATTTCGGCGTGCCCGGAGCGCCGGGAACGCTGGTGCAGTATGCGGCCGATCTCGGGCCGCTCCGGCTCGTCGTCGTCGACAGCACGCGGCCTGGAGAAGACCCGGGCGAGCTCGGCGCCGACCGGATGAGCTGGCTCGACGCCGAGCTCGCACGCGCGCCGGATCGACTGACGCTGGTGGCGCTGCACCATCCGCCCGTCTCGACGGGAATCCCGGCCTTGGACGAGGCCGGCCTTCCGGCAGCCGACCGGCGCGCGCTCGGCGAGGTTCTGCGGCGTCATCCGCAGGTGCGGCGAGTCGTCGCGGGCCATGCCCACCGCACGATCGCGGCGGAACTCGCCGGCCGGGCGGTCCTGGTCGTCCCGAGCACGTACGTGCAGACGCGTCTCGACTTCGACCCCGAGGAGATCGAGACGACGGTCGAGCCGGCCGGCTTCGCCGTGCACGCGCTGCTGGACGGAGAGCTCGCGTCGCACGTCCAACCCGTGACAGCCGGTTACTAGACTCGGTGCCATGGCGCCGCCGGCCGACCTCCGCTCCTGGATCGCGCTGCTCGAGCGGGAGGGCGAGCTCGTCCGGGTCGGCGCCGAGGTCGACCCGCGCCTCGAGGTGACGGAGATCGTCGACCGGACGGTGAAGGCCGGCGGCCCGGCGCTCCTCTTCGAGCGGCCGAAGGGATCGAGCCATCCGCTGCTGATCAACCAGTTCGGGACCGAGCGGCGGATGTGCCTCGCCTTCGGCGCACCGAGCCTCGACGCGGTGGCGGAGCGGGTCGGCGACGTCCTGGAGATGCAGCCGCCGCAGGGACTCGTCGAGAAGGTGCGCGGCCTCCGAAAGCTGAAGTCGATCGCCGACTCGCAGCCGAAGCGGGTCCGCAGCGGCCCCTGCCACGAGGTCGTGCTGCGCGGCGACGACGTCGACCTCGACGCGCTGCCGATCCAGACCTGCTGGCCCGGCGACGCCGCCCCGTTCATCACGCTCCCTGCGGTCATCACCCGCGATCCGCGCACCGGGACGCGGAACGTCGGCATGTACCGGCTCCAGAAGCTCGACCGCCGCACGACGGCGATGCACTGGCAGATCCACAAGGACGGCCGCGCCGACTACCTCCTCGCCGACGGACGGCTCGATGTCGCGGTCGCGCTGGGCCTCGACCCGGTCACGACGTACGCCGCGAGCGCGCCGCTGCCGAAGCACGTCGACGAGCTCATGCTGGCCGGGTTCCTGCGCGGCGAGCCGGTCGAGCTCGTCCGCGGCGTCACCGTCGACCTCGACGTGCCGGCGAGCGCGGAGATCGTCCTCGAGGGCTACGTCCAAAAGGACGACCTCGTCGACGAAGGGCCGTTCGGCGATCACACCGGCTACTACACCGCGGCCGAGCCGTTCCCCGTCTTCCACGTGACGGCGGTGACGATGCGCCGCGACGCGATCTACCCCTCGATCGTGGTCGGCAAGCCGCCGCAGGAGGACGCGTGGCTCGGCAAGGCGACGGAGCGCATCTTCCTGCCGGCGGTGCGGATGACCGTGCCGGAGATCGTCGACTACGACCTGCCGGTCGCGGGCGCCTTCCACAACTGCTGCATCGTCTCGATCCGCAAGACCTTCCCCGGCCACGCCCAAAAGGTGATGCACGCGATTTGGGGACTCGGGATGCTCTCGCTGACGAAGGCGGTGGTCGTCGTCGACGAGGACGTGAACGTGCACGACTACGCGGAGGTCTTCTTCACCGTGGGCGCGAACGTCGACCCCAAGCGCGACGTCCTGCTCTCCGAGGGACCGCTCGACCACCTCGACCACGCGCCGACGCTCCAGTTCTATGGCGGCAAGATCGGCATCGACGCGACACGCAAGGGACAGGCCGAGGGGACGCGCCCGTGGCCCGAGGAGATCGCGATGACGGACGAGGTGAAGGCGCTCGTCGACCGCCGCTGGGCCGAGTACGGCATCCCGCTCGCGGGTGCGGCGCGCGACGGCGAGACCCGTCATATTTCCCGCCCGTCGAGGCGTTTGTTACGTCTTTGACACCAAGCACAAAGCAGCGGTTGAATGCCCATAGCGACTGGAGGAGAGGCGTAACGAAGTGGAACCCCTGAACGGGGACGA
>DASQWB010000162.1:0-9379 GCA_035640455.1 Gaiellaceae bacterium
CGCGACCTCGACCTCGACCGTGACGCCGGGATGGTCGCGGCGGAAGCAGCCGAGCGTGTCCGGCAGCAGGTAGACGCCCGGCGCCGTCGAGGCGCCGAGGTGGATCGTGCCCGTCTGGAGCCCGGCGAGGGCGCCGAGCTCCTCCTCGGCGGCGCCGAGGGTGGAGAGCGCCTGCGCCGCTCGCGCCGCGAGGACGTGCCCTGCCTCGGTCAGGCGGCTCCCCCGGCCGCTGCGCTCGACGAGCCGCTGTCCGGCCGCCGCCTCGAGCAGGCGGAGATGCTGGCTCGCGCTCGGCTGGCCGATCCCGATCGCCGCCGCCGCGGCGGAGACGCTGCCCTGCCGGTCGATCTCGACGAGCAGGCGGAGACGGGTCGTGTCCCACAGCTCGCGCAGAGGGCTCGTCGCGGTCATTCCCTCTACCGATAGCAGCTATCGCCAACTTCGTCTAGCGCGATTCCCCTCGTCGGCGTACGGTGCGGTCGTGATCCTGCGCCCGTTCCTGTACGACGAGACCGCGTGCGCCTCGTATCTCTTCGGCTGCCTGACCGCGAGGAAGCTGGCGGTCGTCGATCCGCACGAGGCGCTCGTCGACGACTATCTCGCCGCGGCCGAGCGGGCCGGCGCGCCGATCGTCGCCGTCTTCGAGACGCACGTGCAGGCCGACCACGTCTCGGGGCTGCCGGCGCTCGTCGAGGCGACGGGCGCCACGCCCTACGTCCCCGCGGGCGCGGAGGTCGAGTTCCCGCACGAGGAGCTCGGCGACGACGAGGAGGTCGTGCTCGGCAACACGCGCGTGCGCGCGCTCGCGACTCCCGGCCACGCGCCGGCGCACAACGCCTACCTCGTCTTCGACCTGCGCCGCGGGACGGGCGAGCCGTGGCTCGTCTTCACGGGCGATTCCCTCCTCGTCGGCGACGTCGGGCGCCCGGACCTGCATGCCGGCGGCGATCCACTTCCGCTCGCGCGGCAGCTCCATGGCTCGCTGACACGGCTGCTCGAGCTGCCCGACGGCGTGCTCGTCTTCCCGAGCCACTACGCCGGGTCGGTCTGCGGCCGCACGCTCTCGGGCAATCCGTTCTCGACGATCGGCTTCGAGCGCCGCTACAACCAGGCGCTGGCGGCCAGCGACGCCGAGGCCTTCGCCCGTGCGCTCCTCGTCGAGGTGCCGCCGCCCCCGGCGGACCAGGCGGAGATCGTCGCCGCCAACAGGCGCGGAGCGGTCGCGATCCGCCCGTGACCGCGGCGCCCGTGCGCCTCGGGCTGCGGGCGAACGCGGCGCAATTCTCGCTCCTCGTCGGCCTGAACGCGCTCGTCGGCGCGCTCGTCGGGCTCGAGCGGAGCGTGCTGCCGCTCGTCGGCGAGCGTGACTTCGGGCTCGGCTCCAAGGCGGCGATCCTCTCCTTCGTCGTCGCCTTCGGCGCGACGAAGGCGCTGACGAACCTCGCCGCGGGAGCCCTCGCTGATCGGGCCGGACGGAAGCGTCTCCTCGTCCTCGGCTGGCTGTTCGCGCTGCCGGTTCCCGTCCTGATCGGGGTCGCGCCGGCGTGGTGGGTCGTCGTCGTCGCGAACGTCTTCCTCGGCGCGAACCAAGGCCTCGCCTGGTCGATGACCGTCGTGATGAAGATCGACCTCGCCGGGCCGGCGCGTCGAGGCCTCGCGCTCGGGCTGAACGAATCGGCCGGCTATCTCGGCGTCGCCGCGACGGCGTTCGCGAGCGGCGCCCTCGCCTCGGCCGTCGCTCCGCGGACCGTCATCTGGGCCGGCGCGCTGGCGATCGCGATCGCCGGCACGCTCCTCTCCATCGTCGTCGTTCGCGACACGGCGCCGCACGTCGCCCACGAGCAGCGCCGCGACCGCGGAAAGGAGCGGCTCGGTAATCCCGTGCTGCGGGCGTGCGCGCAGGCAGGGCTGGTGAACAACCTGAACGACGCGCTCGCGTGGGGGCTTGCGCCGCTCTACTTGGCGGCGCACGGCGCTTCGGCGCGACAGGTCGGCGCGGTGGCGGCGGTCTATCCGGCCGTCTGGGGCGCCGGCCAGCTCGCGACCGGCTGGCTCTCGGATCTGCTCGGGCGGAAGCCGCTCATCGTCCTCGGGATGCTCGTCCAAGCCGGAGCGCTCGCGCTCCTCGTCGGTGGCGAGGGCGCGTTCACGCCCGCCCTCGTCGCGGCGGTGCTGCTCGGCGTCGGCACGGCGCTCGTCTACCCGACGCTGATCGCGGCCGTCTCCGATGCCGTCGAGCCGCGCCAGCGTGCGCAGGCCGTCGGCGTGTACCGCTTCTGGCGCGACGCCGGCTTCGTGGTCGGCGCGCTCGTGGCCGGGTTCGGAGCCGACGCGGCGGGCAGCGGACCGACGATCGCCGCAGTCGCGGGGCTGACGGCGGCGAGCGGTCTCGTCGTCGCGGCGACGCATCGGTGGACGCGATGGCCGGTATCGGCAACTTCCCCTTGGACTATGGGGCTCGAGAGCGTACGCTCGGCACGATGGCCGTCGAAGTAGACATCGACGTCGCGCTCCTCAAGAGCGAGATCAGGAAGACGTATGCGTCGGTCTCGCAGGAGCCCGCGAAGGACTTCATCTTCCCCACCGGTCGGGCGTGGGCCGAGGATCTCGGCTATCCGGAGGAGCTCGCGCGCGTTCCCGAGCACGCCGTCGAGTCCTTCGCAGGCGTCGCGAACCCGTTCTCGCTCGGCCGGCTCGAGCCCGGCGAGGCGGTTCTCGACCTCGGTTCCGGCGCCGGCACCGACTCGCTCGTCGCCGCCGAGATGGTCGGCCGCGAGGGGCGCGTCACCGGGATCGACATGACGCCGGAGATGCTGGACCGGGCTCGCGCCGCGGCGGCAGAGCTCGAGGCCGAGAACGTCGAGTTCGTCGAGGCGGAGGCCGAGCGCCTGCCGTTCCCCGACGGGAGCTTCGACGTCGTCATCTCGAACGGCGTCATCGACCTGATCCCGGACAAGGACGCCGTGTTCGCCGAGCTCTATCGCGTGCTCCGGCCGGGCGGCCGGATCCAGATCGCAGACGTGACGATCCAAAACCCCGTCAGCGAAGAGGGTCGCCGGGACATCGACCTCTGGACCGGGTGAATTGCCGGGGCGCTGCTGGAGGCAGCGTACGCCAGGCTCTTGGAACGGCACGGGTTCGAGCGAATCGAGACCGGACAGCTCGTGGACACGTACTCCCGCTCGAAGTTCGAGGACACGCGGCGCAAGGCGCAGAAGTTCGGCGCGCGCGGCACGACGCTGAAGGCCTACAAGCCGGAAAGGAGCGACAGGTGAGAGCGATCGAGTGCCCCTGCGGCCACCACCTCGAGAGCGCCGACGACGACGAGCTCTTCCGCCTCGCGCGCGAGCACGTCGACCGAGACCATCCGGAGCTGCAGCGCTCCGACGACGACATGCGCCGGCGGATCGCCGCTGACGCGTACGACGTCTGATGGCAGACAACGGCAAGGTGGTCATCAACCTCGCGACGGGACTCGAGGACCCCGAGCGGGTCATGATCGCGTTCCTGGTCGGCGGCGCAGCGGTCGAGCAGGGCAAGCAGGTGTCGATGTTCCTCACGAAGGAGGCGGTGCGGCTCGCGCTCCCGGGCGTGGGCGTGGGAGTCGCCTGCGACGGCTGTCCGCCGATCGAGCGGCTCTTCCAGCAGTACGCCGACGGAGGCGGCGGGCTCCTCGTCTGCCCGATCTGCTTCAACGCCCGCTCACTCGACGAGGGGAGCCTCGTCCCGAATGCGCGCATCGGCGGCGCGACGCCGCTCTGGGAGTGGATCGGCGAGGGAGCGACCGTCTTCAGCTACTAGCGAAGTACCAGCGGCCCAGCGCGGGTAGCGCTCCGTCGGCGATCGTCGCCTGCTCCTGATACTCCAGCCGGTGCTGCCCGAGCATTCGTGCCAGGTACGGCCGCGGTGTCTCGCGGAGATCGAACGCGGCGCCGATCTTCGAGCGGAGCGTCGCCCCGGTGTGGAGGTCGGCGTGCTCGAGCCGCCACGCCGTCACGGAGTTGTCGGCGCCTGACCGATCGTGCCGGGCCAGCCACGATGCGGCCCGTTCGTCGTACGCCTCCCAAGCGAACTCGTAGGCGAGAAGCCGGCCGCGTGGCCGCAGCAGGCGCGCGATCGCCGCGAGCACCGGGTCGAGTTCCACGTGGTGCAGCGTCATGACCGCGCAGACGGCGTCGAACCGGTCGATCGAGCCGAGCTCCTCGACCCGCTCCCGCATCAGCCGCGGGCGTTGCGGCGCCTGTGGATCGACGCCGACGGCGTCGAAGCCCCTCGTCGCCAGGCGCTCGACGAGCCCGCCGTCGCCGCAGCCGACGTCGAGCACTCGCGAGCCGGGGGCGAGGGCATCGGCGACGACCGCGTCGAAGCCGCGCCACCAGCGATCGTCACCCACCGGCAGGGATCGTCTGCGGCAATGTGCGCAGCAGCCGGTAGCGCACCGTGTCGACGAACTCGACCGGCGTCTCGTCGGTCTCGCGTAGCCGCCGCCGGACGGCGGCCGGCAGGCGCAGGTTCTCCCAGCTGTCCGCCTCCTCGAGCGCCTCGGCCGCGTCGTCGAACCGCTCGGCGACGAGCCGGCGTCGCGTCGTCAGGAGCTCGAAGAGCCCCTCGGAGACAGTCTGCTCGAGGCCCTCGTCCATCGCCTCGAGGACGGCCGCGAACCTGCGCGTGTCGACGAAGCCGAGGCCGCGCCGGCCGGCACGCACCGCGAACTCGAGACCGAGCGGGTGGACGTCGAGGAGGAGGCCTCCCGGCCGCAACGCCTGATGGACGCGACGCAGGACGTTCACGACGTCCTCGGTCTCGATTCATCAGAGCGACCACGAGAAGAGCGCGAGGTCGAACTCGGCCGTCGGCATGTCGACCTCGGTAGCGTCGCCGACCTCGAAGCGGATCCGGTCGCGGAGCGCGCGCGGCGTCGAGGCCCGAGCCCGCCGGACGAGCTCCTCGTCCGCGTCGAAGGCGAAGACCGACGCCGCCCGTTCCGCGCAGCCGAAGGTCAGACGCCCGTCGCCACAGCCGATCTCGGCGACGCGCAGCCCCTCCAGGTCGACGAGCTCGCGGATCGTCGCGAGCTCGACGCCGTCGGGGTCGACGACCAGCGGCACGAGAGCGACGCTACAGGATCGGCTCGTGTGATAGAAAACCGCCGCGCCGAGGGCACTCGGCGTTGACTTTGTGAGGGGGCAGGATGGGTTGGTTCCAGGATCACGCGGTGCTGTTCGCGCTCCTGTGCGCGGGTGCGGCGATCGCCTACGGGCTCGGGCTGACCTTCTGGCTGCTCCAGCGCCCCGCGGGCACCGAGCGGATGCAGGAGATCGCGCGCGCCGTGCAGGAAGGCGCGGCCGCCTACCTGCGCCGCCAGTACTCCACGATCGCCGTCGTCGCGATCGTGCCGTTCCTCCTGCTCGGCTTCTACCACAAGCTCGGCTGGGGGACCGCGGTCGGCTTCCTCATCGGCGCGGCGCTCTCGGCGGCGGCGGGCTTCATCGGCATGAACGTTGCCGTCCGCTCGAACGTCCGCACCGCCGAAGCGGCCCGGCACGGCCTGCCGCCCGCGCTCAACGTCGCCTTCCGCGCCGGCTCGGTCACCGGTCTCCTCGTCGTCGGCCTCGGCCTGCTCGGCGTCGCCGGCTACTACTGGGCGCTCACCGACTGGCTGAACCACACGCCGCGCTCGGCGGTCGACGACCTCGTCGGCCTCGCCTTCGGCGGCTCGCTCATCTCCGTCTTCGCCCGTCTCGGCGGCGGCATCTACACGAAGGCCGCGGACGTCGGCGCCGACCTCGTCGGGAAGATCGAGGCCGGGATCCCCGAGGACGACCCGCGCAACCCGGCCGTGATCGCCGACAACGTGGGCGACAACGTGGGCGACTGCGCCGGCATGGCAGCCGACCTCTTCGAGACCTACGCCGTCACCGCGGTCGCGGTGATGCTGATCGCGATCCTCCGCTTCCCGGACTCGGAGCTCTATCTCTTCCCGCTCGCGATCGGCGGCATCTCGATCCTCGCCTCGATCGTCGGGACGCTCTTCGCCCGCGCCGGCCCAGGTGGCGGGATCATGAACGCCCTCTACCGCGCCGTCGCCGTCGCGACCGTCCTCTCGGCGCTCGGCTTCATCCCGGTGACGACGAACTTCGACGACGGGCCGTTCGGCTTCTGGGATCTCTACCTGGCCGCGATCGTCGGCCTGATCGTCACCTTCCTGCTCGTCGCGATCACCGAGTTCTACACGGGCACGCGCTGGAACCCGGTCAAGTCGATCTCGAGGGCCTCGCAGACCGGCCACGCCACAAACATCATCGAGGGGCTCGCCGTCGGCATGCAGGCGACGGCGGCGCCCGTGATCGTGATCGCGGCCGGGATCCTCGTCGCGAACCACTTCGCCGGCCTGTACGGGATCGGCGTCGCGGTGATGGCGCAGCTCTCGATGACCGGCCTGATCGTCGCCCTCGACGCCTACGGCCCCGTCACCGACAACGCGGGTGGTATCGCCGAGATGGCCGACCTCCCGCCCGAGGTGCGCGCGATCACCGACCCGCTCGACGCGGTCGGGAACACGACGAAGGCGGTGACGAAGGGCTACGCGATCGGCTCCGCCGCGCTCGCCGCGCTCGTCCTCTTCGACTCGTACACGAGCGGCCTGTCCGACCAGGGGCTCCGGTCGGTGTTCGGTCTCAGCGACCCGTGGGTGATCGCGGGGTTGTTCATCGGCGGCCTGATGCCGTTTCTCTTCGCGTCGCTCGCCATGCAGGCCGTCGGCCGCGTCGGCGGCGAGGTCGTGCAGGAGGTGCGCCGCCAGTTCCGCGAGAACCCCGGGATCATGGAGGGGACCACGCGCCCCGAGTACGGCCGCGCGATCTCGATCGTCACCGGCTCGGCGATCAGGAGCATGCTGCTCCCGGCTCTCGTGCCGATCGCGTTCCCGATCGTCGTCGGGATCATCAACGCGCGCATGCTCGGCGGCCTGCTGATCGGCACGATCGTCACCGGCCTCTTCCTCGCGATCGCGATGACCTCCGGGGGCGGCGCCTGGGACAACGCGAAGAAGCTCATCGAGGACGGCCTCTACGGCGGCAAAGGCTCGGAGGCCCACGCGGCCGCGGTGACTGGCGACACCGTCGGTGACCCGTACAAGGACACGGCGGGGCCCGCGATCAACCCGATGATCAAGATCACGAACATCGTCGCGATCCTGATCATCCCGCTCATTGTGTCTATCCACGGATGACACTCACGGGGGGTCGCGCCGCCGGATTCCGGGGGGAACATCCCGGTCGGTGTCAGGCACGTGCCTTACACCGGCAACCCGTCAGCGTGGACAGCGATTCGCGGGTTTCGTGCCCTGGAGCCAAGCAACCGGGTCGCGCCACTCCCCACGCGTCTGCGGCTCGGCGACGTTGATCTTGCGCTTCAGGACGAACTCCGGCATGACGTAGTTCCCGGACCCGCAGTCGCCGAAGCAGAAGACCGGCCGGCCGAGCGGCTTGAGGTCGTAGGCGTCCGGCGCAAGCGTCCTTCCGTTCCCGTCGGCGCGGTCCCGGCACAGCTTCAGGCAGTCGCGGATTCGCGAACGTCCCGGCACGGGGTAGTTCGCGTGAGAGCCGAGGGCGACGAAGACGAGCGGTCGCACGCCGTCCTTGCTCGTGTCGGGCAGCGCCGACCAGTCGACGCGGGCGCCTCTGCCGTGTGCCGAATAGCCGACCCGGACGGGTGAACCGTCGCCGTCGGCGGGAACCAGCACAGTCACCTGCTCCCAATCGCCCTCGTGCCTGTTGCCCGCGCCCTTCCAGTCGAGATAGTCGAAGACGTAGAAGAACCAGTATTGGAGCGCGAGGAGGTCCCCGTCGGGCACGGCGTGCCAGTACACGGTCGGCTTGTGCAGCTTCTCGATCCGGTGCTCGAGATCGACGTAGCCGGCGAGGCCCGAGCGGATGTCGACGCCTGCGATCTTCAGGGCCCAGTAGCACCGGAGGTAGGCCGGCAGGCAGGGTGGCTTCGGGAGCGCCAGCGAGGCGATCGTCGGCGCCGGATTCAGGATGTGCTCCTCGCGCGCCTTCTCACGGCGTCCCGTCTTGTGCTCGAGGACCTCGATCAGGTCGGTGTAGGGGACGTAGTCGGCCCGCGGGATCGGGAAGAAGGGCTCGCCGGATGTGTACTCGAGCGTCGGCGCGAACCTCGCGGCGAGCTCTGCGGGGGTCGGAGTGGCGGCGGTCGTCGGGCTCGCGCGCCCGACGAACGCGAGCGTCGAGCCGAGGAGGACGAGCGGCAGTGTTTGGCGGACCCACGACCTGCTCAGCGCGAGGCTCATACGTCTCGTCAACCTTAGTCCGCCGCCGGCGGGCGGCAGGCCTAGAGTTCGTCCGTGCCGCGCCGGCGCCGGCAGCAGGGGCTCGAGCGGGTTCTCGGGACGCCCGCGCTCTTCGCCACCGCCTACGGCAACGTCGGCTCCTCGATCTACTACGCGCTCGGCGTCACGGCAGGCATCGCACTCGGGCTCACGCCGGTCGTCTTCATGATCAGCGGCCTGATCTTCGCCGCGACCGCGGCCACCTACGCCGAGGGCACGGTCAGATACCCGGAGGCCGGCGGCTCCTCGAGCTTCGCGCGCCACGCCTTCAACGAGGTCGTCTCCTTCGGGGCGGCCTGGGCGCAGATGCTCAACTACATCATCACCGTCGCCATCTCGGCGTTCTTCGTCCCGCACTACCTGTCGATCTTCTGGGAGCCGCTGCGGACGACGCCGTGGGACGTGATCGGCGGGGCGATCGTCGTCACCTTCCTCGTCGCCCTGAACATCGTCGGGATCAGGGAGGCGGCGGGGCTCAACATCTTCCTCGCCGTCATCGACTTCGCGACGCAGCTCCTGCTCGTCGTCGTCGGCTTCGCGCTCATCTTCCACCCGCACGTCCTGAGCGAGAACATCCACTGGGGGACGGCGCCGACCTGGACGAGCTTCGCGCTCGCGATCCCGGTCGCAATGATCGCCTACACCGGGATCGAGACCGTCTCGAACCTCGCCGAGGAGGCCCGCGACCCCGGCCGCGCCATCCCGCGCTCGATCGCGTGGGTCGCGGCTGCCGTCTTCGCGATCTACTTCACGCTGCCTTGGATCGCGCTCTCGGCGCTGCCGGTGCACCGCGACGCGCACGGCCACTTCTTCACCAAGCTCGGGCAGAACCCGGGCCCGCACGGCGGCGGCGGCTTCAAGAACGACCCCGTCCTCGGCCTCGTCGAGAACCTCGGCCTGCACGGCCAGGTCCTCCAGGCGGCGAAGGTCTACGTCGGCATCCTCGCGGCGACGATCCTCTTCATCGCCACGAACGCGGGCGTGATCGGGGCCTCGCGGATCACGTACTCGATGGCGAGCTACCGGCAG